>CATPBV010000179.1 GCA_955652345.1 uncultured Solirubrobacteraceae bacterium
ACGACGACGTGGACGAGGACGGCCTCGAGGTCGATGAGGACACTGACGTGGACGTCGACGAGGAGAACGGCATCAACGAAGACGGCGCTGGTCTCGAGCGGCTGGACAGCCCCGAGCATCGGGATACGGAGGCCGCCGCCTGAGATTCGTGTGCATAACACGTCACGGGCTGTGCAGGACTCCGAGCTTGCCGCGCTATGCACAAATGACGTGCGTAACACGGCAAGCACGGCGCGGGTGACAGAGCTTGACGCGCTATGCACACTCGCATCGCCGGCGCTAACCGAGCAGGTGCACCTCGCCCGCCTGGAGGGTCACTTCGCCCGCCGCAGTGACCACGATCAGATGCCCTCCTTCATTGATGCCCGCCCCTTGACCGCACCCCGCCTCCCAGCGAACGGGCTGCCCGTACAGCGCATCTCGCTCGCGCAGCGCTCGCAGAACCTCTGACGGCTCGGCCGCGAGCCACCGCTCCAGACCCGCCAGCAGCCAGCCCAACATCGGCTCGATCTCGCGCGGCTCGAGCCCGAGGCTCCCGGCTCGCTCGCGCACCTCATCGGGCAGGTCGTCCGGGCGCACGGCGACGTTGATCCCAATCCCAAGGATCGCCCAGCCGTTCTGAGGCCGTCCCTCGGCCAGGATCCCCGCGACCTTGCGTCCGGCCGCGAGCACGTCGTTCGGCCACTTGATCAGCGCATCCGCTCCGGCGAGCTCGGCGACCGCCACCCCCGCCGCGAGTGGCAGCAGCCGAGGCGGATCGCGGATCACGAGCGAGCACAGCAGCGCGCGTCCGCGGGGGGCGCTCCACGTGCGGCCCTGACGACCACGTCCAGCGCTCTGCTCGTCGGCGGTCACGAGCGTCCCGTGCGGGGCGCCGCGTTCCGCCAGCGCCCGGGCGCGCGCATTGGTCGAGTCCGTGCGCCGAAAGTGGACTCGTGGCCGGCCGAGCGTCACGCCAGCCGGATCCGCACGGTGTCATCGACCTCGATCCCCAGGCTACGTGCCGCGTCACCTTGGCCCATCGCCAGCGCGAGGCGTCCGTGGGCGTCCACGTACACGAGCAGCTCATCGGCGTCCACATCGGCGAACGTCCGCGCGACCTGCGCGCGATGGCCGGCGCCCGAGTCGAGCTCGATCTCGACCTGGCGCCCCGGCTCGACACCAGCCGCACGCGCCTGTTCCTGCCCCGCATCGAGCGCAACGTTGCCGAAGCGGTCCACCTGTAGCGCGTGGGCGACCAGCGACTCGCCCTCGACGCGTGCCCGGGGCAGCTCGAGCGTCAGGAGCCCAGCGGAGTCGAGCGGCACGCCGACCGCAGCCAGCGGCACGCCGCCCGCAAGGTGAGCCGCCACCGGTGCGAACACGTCGCGTCCGTGAAACGTCGCCGACACAGGCTCGAGCCGGTAGCCCGAGTGGCCGATGTCGACCGCCTCGACGACTCCCCCGGCCGCGTCGGCCGCCGGCGTCAGCAGACCGTTGTCCGGCCCCACGAGCATCCGGCCATCGGCGACCCGCAACGCAACCGCGCGGCGGTCGCTTCCGACCCCCGGGTCGACGACCGCCAGGTGCACGCCGACTGGCAGATAGCCGAGCGAGGCCCGCAGGATCAGCGCCCCGGCGCGCACGTCGTGGCGGGGAACGCCATGGATCAGGTCGATTACGCGTGCCTGCGGGCACACAGAGGCGATCACTCCGTGGCAGAGGCCGACGAACTCGTCGTCGAGTCCGTAGTCGGACAGGAACGTGATGATCGGGGGTGCGTCCTGCCTCATCGAGCCGCGTCCGCGACGAGCGCCTGCACCAGCCCGTCGATGTCGTGCCGAGTCGCCTCGACGGCCGGCGCGAGCCCGTGCTCTCGCAACGTAGCGCTCGTCACCGGTCCGATACTGACCACCCGCCCAGAGGGCCTCGGCCGGTTCCCGAGCGCCTCCAGGAAGAAGCGGACCGTCGACGAGGACGTGAAGGTCAGGTAGTCGGCGGCGGCAACCCCAGCGAGCTGCACGTCGTCGAGGCGCTCCGCGACGGTCTCGTACAGCGCGATGACATCGACTTCGGCGCCTCGCCGCCGAAGCTCGTCGGGCAGGACGTCGCGCGCCTCGACCGCCCGTGCGATCAGCGCGCGGGTGACCGGCACGTCGGCGAGCGCCTGCAGGAGGCCTTCGGCGGTGAAGCGCTCCGGCACGATGTCGGCGACCACGCCGTGCTCGCGTAGCGCCTCCGCCGTCCCCGGGCCGATCGCCGCGACCTTTGCGCCCGCCAGCGCACGCGCGTCGAGCCCGGCGCCGGACAGCCGTCCGAACAGCAGACGCGCCCCATTCGGGCTGGTCAGACACACCAGGTCATAGCCCCGCACGTCGGGCGCCGGCCCATCCAGCGGCACGATCCGAATCGCGGGCGCCTGGACCACTGCCGCGCCAAGCGCCTGGAGCGTCGCGGCGAGGCCGCTGGCCTGGGCGCGCGCCCGGGTGACGGCGACCGTGACCCCCGCCAGAGGCCGCCCTTCAACCCACCGCAGGCGCTCGCGCAGTCCGGCAACCGCTCCGAACACGACCACCGCCGGCGCGCCGATACCCGCGTCCGACGCCTTGGAGGCGATGTCGTCAAGCACGCCGGACACCACCCGCTGGTCCGGGAACGTGCCTCGCTCCACGATGGCGGCCGGCTGGTCGCGCGGGCGCCCATAGCCGATCAGACGCTCCGCGATCGCCTCGAGCTGGCGCACCCCCATGTACACGACGAGCGTGCCGGGAAACGCCGCCAGCGCCTCCCAGTCGAGCGCCGGCTGTGGCTTGCTCGGATCCTCGTGCCCGGTCACGAACGCCACCGCGCTGGCGCCGTCGCGGTGGGTGACGGGGATCCCGGCGTACGCCGGGCCGGCGACTCCCGCGGTCACGCCGGGGACCACCTCGAACGGGATCCCCGCCGCGCGCAGGGCCTCCGCCTCTTCACCGCCCCGGCCGAACACGAACGGATCGCCTCCCTTGAGGCGGACGACCCGGCGATCGGCCGACCCGTGCTCGATCAGCAGGCGCTCGATCTCGTCCTGCGAGACGGATGGACCCCCTCCCTCCTTGCCGGCGAAGATCAGCTCCGCGTCTGCGCGAGCGCCGTCGAGCGCCACGATCGGGATCAGCCGGTCGTACACGATCACGTCCGCCTGCGCGATCAGCTCGCGTGCCCGGACCGTCAGTAAGCCCGGATCACCCGGCCCCGCGCCGATGATGTA
>CATPBV010000180.1 GCA_955652345.1 uncultured Solirubrobacteraceae bacterium
CGCTGATGGCGATCGAGGACGCGATCAACCTCGGGAACTACACCGAGATCATCATCTCGACGCAGCCGCTCGGGATCTCTCGCTGGCTGAAGCTCGACCTGATCAGCAAGGCGCGGGGACTCGGGCTGCCCGTTACGCACGTCTCGGCGTCGGCCGGCGCGCAGGCGACAGCCGGATCGCCGACGCAGTAGCCGGCGAGCGCACCTCGGCGCAATCGAGCACACCGTCGGCTAAAGATCGCCCGCACCGGGGCTAGCGATGGGCATGGAGAGGTTCTCGTGCTGAAACTCCACCCCAGCACGATCGACTACGGCATCCTTGCGGTCTACTTCGTCGTGGTGCTTGGGATCGGCTTCGTCGCCCGGCTGGCGATCAAGACCGACCTCGACTTCTTCCTCTCCGGGCGCTCACTACCGGCCTGGATCACCGGGCTGGCGTTCATCGCGGCGAATCTGGGTGCGCTCGAGATCCTGGGACAGGCCGCCAATGGCGCCCAGTACGGCGTCGCCGCAGTTCACTACTACTGGATCGGAGCGGTCCCCGCGATGATCTTCCTGGGGCTGGTGATGATGCCGTTCTACTACGGCGCGAAGGTCCGCTCGGTCCCGGAGTACCTGCGACTGCGCTTCGGCGAGGCCGCGCACGCCTTCAATGCCGGAACGTTCGCGGTCGCCACAGTGCTGATCTCGGGCGTCAACCTGTTCGCGCTCGCGCTGATCATCCACCTGATGATCGGGTGGTCGGTGACGGTCGCGATCCTGGTCGCAGCGGCGATCGTGCTCATTTACATCACGCTCGGTGGGCTCACCTCCGCGATCTACAACGAGGTGCTCCAGTTCTTCGTGATCGTCGCGAGCCTGCTGCCGCTGACGATCGTGGCGCTGCACTCTGTGGGCGGCATAAACGGGCTGGCGAATCGAATCAGGCACTTCAAGCCGCTCGGCGAGCCGGGGCTCCACGCCTGGCAGGGACTCGGGATCCACCACGTCACGAACCCGCTTGCGGCCGACTGGGTGGGGGTCGTGTTCGGACTCGGGTTCGTGCTCAGCTTCGGCTACTGGACGACCAACTTCGCCGAGGTGCAGCGGGCCCTGTCGGCGCGGAACATGTCGGCATCGCGACGTACTCCGCTGATCGGCGCCTACCCGAAGATCTTCCTGCCGGCGATCATCATTCTCCCCGGGCTGATCGCGGTGGTCACGGTCAAGGGCCTGGGCGGCACGGCCATCAGCCAGCAATACAACACCGCGATTCCGCACCTGATCGGCACCTTCCTGCCGGAGGGGATGCTCGGCATCGCGGTCACCGGGCTGCTGGCCGCGTTCATGGCGGGCGTGGCCGCCAACGTGACGGCGTTCAACACCGTCGTCACCTACGACCTGATCCAGGCGTACTTCGCCAAGGACCGCGACCCGGCGTTCTATCTGCGGGCGGGGCGGCTGGTGACGGTCGCGGGGATCTTGATCTCGGTAGTCACGGCGCTCATCGCCAAGGGCTACTCAAACATCATGAACTACATCCAGACGTTGTTCTCGATCTTCAACGCGCCGCTGTTCGCCACCTTCATCATCGCGATGTTCTGGCGGCGGGCGAGCGCTTGGGGCGGCTTCTTCAGCCTGGTGGCGGGCACCGCCGCGGCATACGCCACCAATCGCTTGAACGCGTATCACACGATCTTCCACTTCGGGTCGCCGCTCAGCGCGAGCTTCTGGCAGGCGATCATCGCGTTCCTGGTCGGCGGGGTCGTGCTCGTGGCGGTCTCGCTCGTGACCAAGCCCAAGCCCGAGGAGGAAATCCGCGGGTTGGTGTGGGGTCTCCCCCGCAAGGAGGAGGTCGAGGTCAATGAGGACCCGCGGGACAAGCTGTGGTGGCGCTCCCCATGGTTGCTCGGCGGGGTCGCGATAGCCCTTCTGATAGCCCTGAACATCATCTTCATCTAAGGACTGCAAGTGGAATCAAGCGAGAAGCCCTTCGGAGTGCCGGGAACTGAGTCCGGGCTCGCCCCCACCGGCGCGACAGACGAGGAGGAGGCCAAGGCCGCGCGAGCGGCGAACCTGTTCGACATCAGGCGCCTGATCGGCGCGCTGTTCGTGCTCTACGGGATCGTGCTGGTCCTGATCGGGCTGGCCGGGTCCTCCCACGTCAAGCATCAGGCCGCCGGGATCAACATCGATCTGTGGGCCGGACTCGGGATGCTCGTGTTCGGGGCGCTGATGCTCTTTTGGGGGTTCGCGCGACCGGTGAGGCCGGAACCGCCCGAGACCCGCGGGGAAGGCTCGGGCAGGATCCGCCGCGCGCCTGCGACCTGAGCGCCGCGCATCTACTGCAGCGTCGCGTGAACGCTGATCTCGACGCCCCCGAGCGCTCGCGAGATCGGGCAGTTCTGGCCGGCATCGTTAGCGGCCCGCTCGAACTCCGCCTGGTCGATCCCAGGGACCCGGCCGCTGACCGACAGCTCCGAGCTGGTAACTGTGGGAGCCCCGGCGCGCTCATCGAGCGTGACCTTGGCGGTGACGTCGAGGTGCTCGGGCGGATGGCCCGCCTCGGCTAGACCGCTCGAGAACGCCATTGCGAAGCAGGATGAGTGGGCCGCTGCGACGAGCTCCTCGGGGCTGGTCCGACCCTCCGAGCGCTGCGTGCGGGAGTCCCAGGTGACGGCGAGCTCGGTCAGCGCGCCGCTTGCGCCGCTGACCTTGCCGCTGCCGTGAGCGAGGTCTCCGTCCCAGGCCGTGGTTGCGGTGCGCTCTGCAATCGGCATCTCAGACAACCTCCCAGTGTCGTACTAGTGTCGTTCGATCACTCGGTCGATCAGGCCGTACTCGACCGCCTCGAGCGGCTTGAAGAAGCGGTCGCGCTCCATGTCGGCGTGCACCTGCTCGACCGTCTGCCCGGTGTGCTGAGCATAGATCTCGTCGATCCGCTGGCGCACGTTGAGGATCTCCCGCGCGTGGATCTCGATGTCGGTCGATTGGCCTTCGAAGCCCGCCGAGGGCTGGTGGATCAGGATCCGGCTGTTCGGCAGCGAGAACCGCTTGCCCTTGGCGCCCCCGGCGAGCAGCAGCGATCCCATCGACATCGCGATCCCCATGCAGATCGTCTGGACGGGGGGCTTGATGAACTGCATCGTGTCGTAGATCGCGAGCCCGGAGTAGATCGAGCCACCGGGGGTGTTGATGTACATCGAGATGTCCTTGTCGGGGTCCTGGGACTCGAGGTGCAGCAGCTGCGCGACGGTCAGGTTGGCGATCATGTCGTCGATCGGAGTGCCGAGGAAGATGATCCGCTCGTTCAGCAGGCGGCTGTAGATGTCGAACTCGCGCTCACCGCGCGCGGTCCGCTCGATCACCATCGGAACCAGGGGCACGACGGGAACCCTAGAGGACAGGGCTAAGGAACGATCACTGCGGTGCCCTCGAACCGGCCCGCCCGGAGGTCCACGAGGGCGTCCTCTGCGCGGTCGAGCGCGTAGGTCGCAACCGTCGCTCGCACGGGCACGCGCACGGCGAGCGCCAGGAACTCTTCAGCATCTCGCCTCGTGAGGTTCGCGACCGACTGCACGCTCCGCTCGTGCCACAGGTACTCGTACGGAAACGAGGGGATGTCGCTCATGTGGATTCCGGCGCAGACGACTGTCCCGCCCGGGGCCAGCGCCTGCAACGCCAGCGGGACCAGCTGCCCCGCAGAGGCGAAGATGATCGCCGCGTCGAGTGGCTCGGGCGGTGCCTCATCGCTCCCTCCTGCCCAGGACGCGCCCAGCTTGAGGGCGAATCGCTGGGTGCGCCCGTCCCCCGGACGGGTGAACGCGTACACCTCGCGTCCCTGAAACACGGCGACCTGGCAGATCATGTGCGCTGAGGACCCGAACCCGTACAGGCCCAACCGGCGGGCGTCTCCAGTGAACGTCAGAGCGCGGTACCCGATCAGTCCGCCGCAGAGCAGCGGCGCCGCCTCCTGATCGCTCAGCTCGTCGGGCAGCTTCAGGCAGAAGCGCCTGTCGGCGACCGTGAGCTCGGCGAAGCCACCGTCGATGTCGCGGCCCGTGAAACGGGCTCGCGGGCACAGGTTCTCGCGGCCGCTCGTGCAGTACACGCAGTCGCCGTCCGTCCAGCCCAGCCAGGGCACGCCGAAGCGTTCACCATCGGGGGTCCTGCCGACGATCTGGTGCCCGAGGACGACCGGCAGCTTCGTCGCCTCGATCTCCGCGTCCCGGAGGTGAAGGTCGGTCCGGCACACGCCACAAGCACCGACGCGGAGCAGCACCTGGCCGGGGGCTGGCTCCGGGTCGGGCAGCGTGGCTGTGCGCAGAGGCATTCCGGGAGCTTCGAGGACCGCGGCGCGCATATCCCCAATGATGCCCGCTAGCTTTGTTGTCGGTGGTTCCGATCAACGTGCCCAACATCCTGACCGTGATCCGGATCCTGCTGGTGCCGGTGCTGGTCGTTGCGCTGCTCGAGAAGACCGGGTCGGGCGACCTGTTCGCGGCGATCGTGTTCGTCGTCGCATCCGTCACCGATGCGATCGACGGCTACCTCGCCCGGTCGCGCAACTGGGTGACGACGTTCGGCAAGCTGATGGATCCGATCGCCGACAAGCTCCTGATCGTTGCGGCCCTGATCGCGCTCGTCTCGCTGGGCCGGCTCGAGGCGTGGGTCGCGATGGTGATCATCGCCCGCGAGTTCGCAGTCACCGTCCTTCGCGTCGCGGTCGGCACACAGCAGGGCACGGTGATCTCAGCCAGCGTGCTTGGAAAGCTGAAGACCGCCGTTCAGGTGGCGATGGTGCTTGCGTTGATCGCCGTTCACGGCCGGCCGCTGTGGCTCGAGCTGCTGATCTACCTGACCGTCGCGATCACCGTTCTCTCAGGCGCCGATTACTTCTTCGGTCTCCGCCGCGGACTTGGGAAGAGCCGCCCTGATCAGGGGACGGCGTCGAGCCAGGCGCGGCGCGTGGTCTGAGACGGCGATGGCGCGCCTGTTCGCAGCTCATCTCTGACCTCGCCGAGCGTCCCGTACCGCTCAGCGATGACTTGGTGCTGATGGATGGTCTCCAGATTGATCTGGCGCGCGTGAACGAACGCTCTGTCGTCGAGCGCGGGGAACTCGTGCACGACGCCCTGCACCATCTCTCGAACGCAGTCCTCGACGAATCGCGGCCGGCGGTGCGCCTTCTCGACGACGTGCGCCTCGTCTGAGCGCTTCATCAGCTCGTAGATCTCCGACGACATGGACTGCTCGACGATCCCCAGGAGGGTCATCGCGTCTATCTCGTCGTTGCATATCTCCGTGCAGCCGATGTGGAGCGTTCCGAGGCCGCGCTGGTTATGAGTGGCGACCGGCACTGACTCGAAGATCCGCTCGATTTCCTCGGCGTCGAAGCCGTGCGCTTCGAGGCGCTCGCGCGCGGCGTCCGCGACAAGGCCCTGGGCGCATGGACAGGCCGTCATACCCTGCGCCGTGACCCCGATGAGCCTCCGTGTGCCGACCTCGGAGACGATCGCCGAGCCATGCAGCGTGTAGATCTCCTGGGTCTGGACTCCTGAGACCGGAGCGGGCTTGTGTTCGGGGAAGCGCGCCTCGATCGTCACCTCCGCCTGGCGTGCTCCCTGACGAGCGCGCACCAGCTGGGCGATGTGCTCCGCAAGCGTCTCGGCTTTGAACGTCGACTCGCCGAGGACGACTTCGCCGATCGACTCGTTGACGACCTCCTCGAAGCGCGACATGTGCGCGCCCTTCTGTCCTGGCCCGAGGTCGACGACACACTCGAAGCGGGCGGAGAACAGCTGCTCGTGGTCGTTGTGGGCGAGCCGGATCACCTTCTCGACGCCGGTCACACCGACGCGGGAGAGGCTCAGCTGGACGGTTGGCTCCTGTGCCTGGACGTCGATCGTGGGCACGGATGAGAGGCGGCGTGCGGACATCGCTTCACCTACAGCGTAGAGCGATCGGTCGCACTTCTCCGCTGCGCGAGGCGGGGAGCCGACAGGGCGGACCGCGGCGCGACCTCGCTCTGCGGCGGGATTGTGGTATCACTCCGCAGTCCGCTTGGCCGACTTGAGAGAGAGGGAGTCGCCTGTCGGGTGGAGCCAGATCGCGAATGAGAGGACCTCAGCGGCGATGAGCGACACGGGAATTGTCCTGCTGACCGACGAGGCTCCAATCACGGAGTCGGACGAGTTGCGGCCGCTCATCGCCGATGGCCAGGAGCGGGGCTTCGTGACGTTCGACCAGGTCTCCCGGTGCCTGGAGGAGGTCGAGTTCACCAAGGAGCAGGTCCAGGAGCTGCACACCTACCTGGACGATCAGGGGATCGAGATCGTCGACTCCGACGGCAGGCTGGCCAAGTCCGACGCCGGCAACGTCGAGTCGACGGCCGAGCAGGCCGCCGAGCCCACCCCGGACCAGCGCAAGAAGGTCCAGGTCGACCTGACGATCGAGCCGAGCCTCGACTCGCTGCGACTGTACTTGCGGTCGATCGGGCGGGTCGACCTGCTGACGGCCGAGCAGGAGGTGACCCTGGCTCGCCGCATCGAGCGCGGTGACATGAGCGCCAAGCAGCAGATGATCGAGGCCAACCTGCGGCTCGTCGTCTCGATTGCGAAGAGCTATCTGGGGCGCGGATTGACGTTCCTGGACCTGATCCAGGAGGGATCGATGGGCCTGATCCGAGCGGTCGAGAAGTTCGACTACCGCCGGGGCTACAAG
>CATPBV010000181.1 GCA_955652345.1 uncultured Solirubrobacteraceae bacterium
CTCCAGAACATCCCGATCCGCACCGAGCTCGGCCGCGAGATCAGGGCGTGCTTCGTGGCGGAGCCCGGCAACCTGCTCGTGTCGGCCGACTACTCGCAGGTCGAGCTGCGGCTGCTCGCGCACATCGCGGGCGAGGACGCGCTGAAGCAGATATTCAAGCGCGGGGAGGATGTCCACACGGCTACTGCTTGCAGGGTCTTCGACGTGACCCCCGATCAGATCGACCCGGGGATGCGCTCGAAGGCCAAGATGATCAATTACGGGATCGTCTACGGGCTGTCGGCGTGGGGGATGGCCGACCGCCTCGACATCCCTCAGGAGGAGGCCGACGAGTTCATCCAGCGTTATCTGGCGGGCTTTCCGGCTGTGGCGCGGTGGATCGAGCAAACGATCGAGCAGGGCACAGAGCGAGGCTACGTCTCGACCCTGTTCGGCCGCCGCCGCCAGGTCCCGGAGCTGCGGGCGCGGCGCTGGGAGCTCCGCAAGCAGGGTGAGCGGTTCGCGGTCAACATGGTGATCCAGGGCACCGCCGCCGATGTGATGAAGGTCGCGATGGTCCGTTGCGACGGCGCGCTGAAGCGTGCAGGCTCCAAGACGCGGATGATTCTCCAGATCCACGACGAGCTCCTGTTCGAAGGGCCGGCGGACGAGGCCGACCAGGTCAGGGCGATGGCGTGCGAGCAGATGGGCGGGGCGATCGAGCTGGACCCACCGCTTGCGGTCGACGCCGGCGTCGGTGCCGACTGGCTCTCGGCGAAGTGACCGCGTGGGCCGCGCCCCAGGCGCCTGCGGGGCCCGACTTGCCGGATCGTCTGGACTCGGGCCGTATCGCGGCGTTGTTCGAGGACCAGACGGTCGCTGAGCTCGAGCTGACTGGGGACATGCTCGCCGCGCAGCGCGCCAAGGGCGTTTCGCTGACGAGCGCGAGGCTGATAGACGTCGACCTGTCCGAATCGCGCGTGGAGCGCCTCGATCTGATCGACGTCGTGCTGCGCGGTTGCAACTTCGCCAACGTTCGCGCGCCCCGCGTCAGCGCAGCCCGCGTACTGATCGATCGCTCCCGGCTCACCGGAGTCCAGTTGACCAAGGGTCTTCTCCGCGACGTCGCGCAGCGCCCTCAGCGAACGGCGGCCAGGCCTGGCATGCGAGCGGGCACAGGGCGGGAAGCGTGCGTGACGAAGTCGGGGTGCGCGATGTTCAGGTAGTGCCCGAACGACCAGTCGATGAAGCGCTTGCTGCGCTCGATTGTCCGGAGCGATCCTGTGAGCAGTCCGGGCGCCAATCGAGGAACCAGCCGCTGGACGCGCAGCATCCAGCGAAACGGGCGCGCGTGGCTGGCGGAGAACGCGTGGTAGCGGTGCAGTGCCTGCTCGCGAGTCTGCGACCCGCTCACCACCTCCCGGAGCTCTCGGCCACAGGCAATCCCGAAGTACATCGCGGTACGGATCCCCTCGGCGGTCAGCGGCAGGCAGTGCCCGGCCGAGTCGCCGGCGTAGAACACGCCGTCCTCGGTCGCATCGCGCAGCGCGTGCGGGATCCAGTTGCCCTGATAGCGCACCGTTTCCGAGCCGACGTCGAGCGCGAGGCGCTCGGTCGGCTCACGCACGTGGAAGCGGGGGTCGAACGAACCGACGCCGATTCTCAGCTCGCCGGCGGCCGGGAAGCTCCAGCCGTAGCCGGCCGGGACATAGGAGCGGTCGATCCAGATCTCCATGTCTGTCCCGGTGCCGTGAGGATGGACTTCGAGGCCGCGGGAGAGCAGTGCGTCCGGTGGCTGGATTGGAGTCCCGGTTCCGAGAACGCGCCTCCAGCCGAGAGCATCGACGATCAGCTGTGCGCGGATCTCGCCTCGGTCGGTCCGGACCGCGCCGGCGCTGCGCCCAGCCACTGTCGCCGTCTCGAACTCGAACGAGCCCTGCTCTGCCAGCAGCTCGCACAGGGTCCGGTAATCGAAGGTCGAGAATGTCCACGGGAGGTCGTAGCGCACGGTCGCACGCGGGGTATGGGTCACCAGCTCGCCGAAGGTCTGCTGGAGGGACTCCCGGAGCCCCATTGCATCGAGCCACGCCGTGGGGATGCCGCAGGCCGAGGTCTGACGCTCGCCGATCTCGTAGCGGTCGATGACGAGCACCTGGGCGCCGGTGCCCGCCAGCTCGCGGGCCACGGCGAGGCCCGCGAAGCTCGCGCCGCAGATCAGCACGTCGCAGTCGCGGTCCAGCGTCGTGCGCTCCGCGCCGCGCTTCGTAGCTCGCCGTGGCATGTGGGGGCTGATGATAGGGAGGCCCTTGCGGTGCTGTGCGGCTATCCTCCGACGAGCCCAATGTCTTCGACAACGACTTTGACCGCGCCCGACGACCAAGCAAACGCAAAGGTTGTGGAGGGCTCCGACGGCCTCCTGCTCGAGATCGACGGCCGGATAGTCCCTAACTACGACGCCACCCTCCATCCCTTCCAGGAGGGCGACGTGGTCAGCGGCCGCGTCGTGCGCATCGACAACGACGAGGTGCTGGTCGACATCGGCTACAAG
>CATPBV010000182.1 GCA_955652345.1 uncultured Solirubrobacteraceae bacterium
GCAATCATGCTCCCGGCCCGTCCGCGGAGCCGCCTCGCGAGAATGTTTGTGCGCGACCGCACGGCCGCCATCCGACGGCGCGTCCCCTGCGAGGTGCTTCGACCTGCTTGACCGGGATGCCGCGTGTCGCCCGTCGTCAGGCGCCGACGATACGGACGTCAGCTGCAGTCGACCCGCGCAGCGTGGCCGCGACCGGGTGCGCTCCCCGCGAGAACAACCGCCGGCGCGCCGGTAGCAGGATGACGTCGAAAGCGCGGTTCACCACCCAGCCCGACAGTGACGTGTCGCCGCCTTCGACGACGACCTCGAAGACGGTCCGTTCGGCCAACGAACCCAGCAGTCGGCGGGCCTCATCCAGATCCCGCAGTGCGCTGTCGCGCACGGCGTCGTTGTAGTCGCGAGCGCTGACGCCGGTGCCACGCACCCGCGTGTCCTTGGTCACGACGGTGACGACCGTCAGCTGCCCTGCCTGACCATGGGTCAGTTCGCGCGCTTGATCGATCGCCCTAGAGCCGGACGTCCCCCGCTCGTAGAGCACGAGCACGCGCGGATCGCTGTTCGTCGTCATCACCCTGATGATTTTCCCCGACTCACAGGACCCACAGGGCTAAGCTCACGTGGTCCTATTGACATCGCCCATGAGGGCCGCGCGTGAACGGATCGCCATCGGCGTGCGCCCTCGCTCGGGCGGTACGCTTGCCTGATGCCGAAGGGGTCTCACGTCGGCGGATATGACCCGGTCACGCTGCTGTACACGGTGATGGTGTTCGCAGCGGCGCTGTTCGTGCCCGCGCTTCTGGCTCGCTTCATCTCCTCGCCGGGACCCCCTGATTCCGACTCCGACGAGGGCGGCGGAGGAGGCGGCGGCTCCCCGCAGCCGCCGACCCCGCCCAAACCCCCGCGGGGCGGCGTTCCACTCGACGACGCGCAGCCGGCACGGGTGCGGCTGCGCGATGGTCGTCGGCTGCCGCAGCGACTCCCCGGCCGCCAGCGAAGGCCGGCGCGGGAGCCGGCGCACAGCCCGGCGCGAAGATCACCGACGAGCACGCGGCTCCTGGGCTGAGCGCTTGCACGCTCCGGGTTCGGCCAGATGATCGCCATCCTGGGCGGTCTCGGCGCGGCAGTGGCATGGGCTGTCTCGACATTGTGCTCATCTTGTTCCAGCCGGCTGATCGATCCCTATTCGGTCACGGCGTGGGTAATGCTGGTGGGACTGTTGATCACCGGCCCTGTTGCGGCCCTTCACGGCATTCCCAGTGCTCTTGACGGCTCCCCTGGCCGGTGGCTAGCCCTCGCCGCCGCAGGTAACGTCGCAGGACTGCTTCTCGCCATCAGCGCGTTGCGCATCGGGCAGGTGTCGCTGGTCGCGCCGCTCGTCGGGACTGAGGGAGCGATCGCGGCCGGAATCGCGGTACTGGCAGGAGAGACCCTCGCGCCCGCGGTTGGCGCCACGCTACTCGTGATCGCCGTGGGCGTCTCTCTAGCGGCCATGCCGGTGTCAGATCCGCTCCAAATTCGCGTTGCTGCCCGCCCGAAGGCGGTGCTACTCGCGGTGGCGGCCGGTTGCGCGTTTGGCGCCGGCCTGTACGCCACGGCGCGAGCGGGATCCGCGCTGCCGGTTGCCTGGGTCGTGCTCTCGGCGCGAGTCCTCGGGACGGTCGTTCTGGCAGTCCCGCTCGCGCTCGCTGGACGGCTGCGTCTGACCCGTCGCTCGCTTCCCCTGGTCGCTGCGTCGGGGGTCTGCGAGGTGTTGGGCTTCTTCTCTTACACCTCCGGCGCGCGGCACGGAATCGCAGTTGCTGCGGTGCTCTCATCGCAGTTTGCGGCGCTGGCCGCGCTCGGTGGCTACCTTCTTTTCAGAGAACGGCTCGCTCGGGCACAACTCGTCGGTGTCGGCACCGTGCTCGCCGGAGTCGCGGTGCTCAGCGCACTGCAAGCCTGACGTGTGGTGCTCGCATCACAACACGGTCCTGATCTCGCGCTCGAAGGTTGTGATGTGCTCGGCGAGGATCTGTCGCGCGCGCTGCGCCTCGCCCGCTGCGATCGCCCTGAGCATCTCGTCGTGCTCGTGCACCCGCGTGAACAGGTGCGGCAGGCGGTCGATCACCAGGTGCCAGATCCGAAGCGAGAGGTTGAGATAACGGCCCAGCGTCTCCTCCATGAACGGGTTGCCCGCGCAGCGATAGATGAACCGGTGCACGCGCGCGTCGAGCGCCATCAGCCGCTCGCGGTCGTCGCTGCCCCGGCTCTGAGCGAGCTCCTCGAGGAGATTGTTCAGCTCCTCGAGCTGCGCCTCGGTGATCCGCTCGGCTGCGCGGTGGGCGGCATGACCCTCGAGCTGGATGCGGACGTCCGAGACATCGGCGAGATCCGTGATGTTGATCTCCGAGGCGAATGTGCCGCGGCGAGGAAACACGGTGACCAGGTTCTCGAGCGCGAGCCGCTTGATCGCCTCCCGGACCGGGGTCCGCCCCATGCGCAGTTGGCGCCCGAGCAGGTCCTCGTCGATCGGGGCCCCGGGGGGGAGGCGCAGCGTAACGATCATGTCGCGCAGCTCGGCGTACGCGCGGTCGGCGAGGAGGGCACGGGGACGGCCGCGCGGGGCGGCGGCCCGGCTGGGGGTAGCGACGGCGGCGCTCGCTGGCCGGGAGGCACGGCTGGTCTTATGCGAAGGCTGAGTGGCCAAGACCGGTCCGATGGGGCAAGCCCCACGACTGATATATCAGTCGTGTTCGGTGGAGCTTATACCCGCTTGGGTGTGGATACCAGGGCGTTGGCCGCGCTGACGGCAGCGTCGCCGGCAAGGGATTGGCGTTTTGCCGGCGCATAGGCCCAGTGGAACGCCAATCCTCGACGTTGGCCACGGTTGTAGCGTTCCTTCGATGCGTGCGGCGGATGATGTGGCGAGACGGATTGAGGCTGGCGAGGCCTCCGCCGCACGCACCATCGTCTCGAAGGTAGCCAGGCACACTCCGGTTCTCAGCTCCCGCAGCCTCTCCGAGCGGGAGGGTGGCCGCGTGGTGTTGAAGGCCGAGAACCTCCAGCGGACCGGTTCATTCAAGCTCCGCGGCGCGATCCACAAGCTCTCGCGTCTCGACGGCGCCACCGGGGTCGTCGCCGGCAGCGCAGGCAACCACGGGCAGTCGCTCGCCTACGCGGCCCGCGCCCAGGGGATGCATTGCGAGGTGTTCATGCCGAGCGAAGCACCGGTCGCCAAGGTGGCCGCCGTGGAGGCGTTCGGCGGCCTGGTGAATCTCGGAGGGGATTCAGTGGATGCTTGCGTCGCGGCGGCCCGCGAGCGTGCCGCGGACAGCGGTGCGGCGTTCGTCCACCCGTTCGACGACCCGGACATCATTCTCGGCCAGGCCACGCTCGGGCTCGAGCTGCTCGAGGACATCCCCGACCTGGCGACCGTCGTCGTGCCGGTCGGCGGTGGTGGCCTGATCACCGGAATCGCCGGAGCTGTCAAGACCCAGCGGCCCGAGGTGCGCGTGATCGGCATACAGGTGGAGACATGCTCGCCGTTCGCCGATGCGCTGCGTGGAGTCAAGACCGAGCCGGTCGGAGCAGCGGCCACGATCGCCGACGGCATCGCGATCAAGCGCCCCGGCGAGATCACCCTGCCGCTCGCGGAGCGGTGGGTCGACGAGATGCTCGTAGTTCGCGAGGATGAGATAGCCGACGCGATGGTGTGGCTGCTAGAGCGCTCGAAGCTCGTCGTGGAGGGCGGCGGGGCCGTGGGCGTTGCCGCCCTGCTCGCCGGGCGACTGACGCCGCCCGAGCACGGCTCGACCGTGATCGTGCTCTCCGGCGGCAACGTCGACGCCGGCCTCCTGGCCGCGATCGCACATCGTCACGAGACGATCGCTGGCCGCCGGCTCAGGTTGTTCACGACGGTGCCCGACCGTCCTGGCGGGCTTGCTGCGCTGCTCAACCGGATCGCGGAGACCGGCGGCAACGTCGTGCACGTCGACCACGTTCGCGAAGCCGTGGCCCTGCGGGTACGCGAGACGGGCGTCACGATCGCGCTCGAGACCCGCGGGGCGACGCACAGCGACGCGATCATCGCCTCGCTCGAGGAAGCGGGCTACTCCGTGCGCCGGCTGGAAGACGAGTAAGCCGCGAGCGCTCCCGGCGGGCGTGGCGCATCTCGTTCGCCTGGCGGGAGGCCCGTCGCCACTTGCGCCCGCGGTCGACTTCGGCTTGGTCGTCGCCCGTTCGGTTCTACCGCGGCGTCAGCTCGTAGAGGTGGCCGCTCGCGTCTGTGACGAATAGGTGGGAGGCCGGCCACCCGTGCCCACCGAACACGACCGCGGTGGGATTGCCCAGGCGGCTGGCGA
>CATPBV010000183.1 GCA_955652345.1 uncultured Solirubrobacteraceae bacterium
AGAGGAAGTGCCGCTGTGTAGCGAGAGCGAACCTCGGGCTCGAGGTCGGCGAGCAGGATCTTGCAGGCCGCTGAGGCGTGCGGAGGTATGGGTCGTCCGACCCACTGCGCCATCGCCAGCAGGTTGGGTGCGTCAACCTGGTTTATGACCTCGGCGCCAAAGCTCCCGCGAGGAACGGCCAGCATCGCGGTCTCGCCAGGTCCGTGCTCGATGCGCGACGGGTCACGACACATCCCGACATGGGTCGATTCCGCCGGTCCCTCGCGTAGAGTTCATCGGTTCTGTGGCCCACTCCGTCGCAACCCGGCAGCCAGAGGCTGCGTGGCTCACTGTGTCGCCACGTACATGCACCCGCTACCCGACGACATCGCGGTCGCTGGAGGCAACGGCGCCTCACGTGGACGAGCGAAAGAGGGAAAGCCTGGCATTCGGATGACCCGTCGTTCCCTAATTCGTTCCCTAGAAATCCAAGAGCCCGTAGCCATGGGCTTTTCGCGGTGTTTGAGCCGGTCTCGAAAACCGGTTAGGGCCTTTCGGTCCTACGGGGGTTCGAATCCCCCCCTCTCCGTTCGGTAGTTCCTCGCGGCTTGCCGGCGGCTTTAGTCGACCAGTAGCTCTGGTGCCGAGCCGTCACATTTCGCGCAGCCAGTACGCCAGGAACGGGTCGGCGATCCTCCAGCCCGTGCGCGTTCCGCGATCCTCGATGAGATGGCCGTCACGGAACAGTCGGTCAACTGCTGCCTGGGCCGAGCCCCCTTTGGAGAGTCCGTAGCGCCGATCCGCCTCACGACTACCCAGGGCGAGATTGCGCTGCGCGATGACCTTCAACGCCCTGCGCTCCAGCGACGTGCCCGACTCCCACAGCACGTGGATCTCCGCCAATGCTTCGCGGCGGGCCGCGCCAAATGCGTCCATCCAGATCTCAAAGTCGGCGGTCTCCCCGGCTTCGAGGCGCTCGTAGACGTGGTGCGCAAGCAGCATCGCACGCTGAGGATGTCCCTCGGCTGTGTCGAGCAATGGGCCGAGTGCCTCTCCGGGATCGCGCTTCCCGCTGCTGAAGCGTTCGACGAGGTAGTCGGCGAGCTCATCAGGCGGCAGCGGGCCTAAGTTGACTGGCGCAGCCTGGGCGAAGAAGGCGTGGCGCCGATCGCTGAACAGCTCCTGCATGAGGCCTGGGTGAGAACCCGAGAAAACGTATGCCGCTGCCTCACCGTGGCCCTCTAGCTCTGAGCGAAAGACTCCCGGGAGCGCGGCGTCGATACGCACAACCTCTTGAAACTCATCGAAGGCAATCACGCACAGACGGCCGGTGCGCTCGTAAAGCCGGCGCGGCAATGCCAGCCGGTCAAGTAGCCCTGGGGCACTGATCCCAGGTCGAGCCGTGACCCCCACGCCGCCGGGAGCCGCGCTGATCGTCGGGTTGAGCGTCCGAACGAGGCCCTCGTACCACCGACGCAGTCGAGAGTCGAGTTGGGCGCCGTAGGCACGTTCGATGCGTTCGGCCACGTCGGCCGCGGTGACGCAGCCGAGGAATCCGACCTCTATCGGGATCGCGCCATCCTTTCCAGCGGCGCTAAGGACAGCCCGCAGAAGCGATGTCTTGCCGTATCGTCGCGCCCCTTCGATCCGGCTGTTTCGCGCGTCAAGGGCACGATCAACCAGGAGACGCAGCTCATCGCCACGGTCGGCCAATGCTTCGGCTTTGACCGGCTCCTCGTACACGAACGGACTGGTCATGGTGGCGAACATAGCACCATTTGGGGACGCATTCCGGCACCAAGCGGTGACGTAGTACGTCACCAGACTGTTGGCCCGCGGCCCCGTGGTGGCTAGTGCGATGTTGATAGCGACACGGGGCTTAGGCTCTGTGCTCTGAATCTCTCCGGATGGCTTGACGATTCTGAGCTGCGCATCGGCCTCGGCTGCATGCGCATGTCGACCGACGAGGTCCGCGACGATGAACTCGCCGGCGAGACGATCGCGGCCGCCGTGCGGGCGGGCATCACGGTGTTCGACACCGCGCGTGCCTACGGGCGCGGCGAGGCCGAGATGGGGCACAACGAGCGGCTGCTCGCCGAAGCACTCAGGCGCTGTGGCGCGGAGCGCAACGCCCGCATCGTGACGAAGGGTGGCATGACGCGAGCGGGCGGAGGGTGGGTGCCCGACGGTCGCGCGAAGACGATTCTCAGCGACTGCGAGGCGAGCCTCGCTGCGCTGGACGAAATAGCGATCGACGTGTACCTCATCCATGCGCCGGATCCGCGCACGCCGTGGCGAACGTCGGTCCGCGCGCTCGGTCGACTCGTCGACGATGGCGTCGTAAGGCGGGTCGGCCTCTCGAACGTGAACCGGCGGCAGCTGGATGAGGCGATCGAGCTGGCGCCAATCACCGTCGTCGAGGTTGCGCTCAGCGTCCACGACGATCAGGCCCTCCGCGGAGGCATCGTCGCGCGGTGTGATGAGCTCGGGATCGCTGTGATCGCTCACTCCCCGCTTGGCGGGCCGCGCCGCGCGGGTCGTCTCGCTCGCCGCCAGCCACTGGCCGATGTCGCAACCGCGCGCGGTGCGACCGCGCCAGAGGTCGCGCTCGCGTGGCTACTCGAGCGCTCCCCGCGCGTCGTCGCGATTCCAGGCGCGCGTCGCCCGGAGACCGCGCGCTCCGCCGCCGGCGCGGCGAAGCTCCGCCTCGAGCCTGAGGAGCGAGCCGTCCTCGACCGCGCGTTCAGCGCGCTCCGCCCCGTTCGTGCGAACCGGAGCCGCCCGCCAGACGACGCGGAGGTCGTCCTCGTCATGGGCATCCCGGGAGCCGGTAAGAGCCGTGTCGCCGACGAATATGCCGCTCGCGGCTACCTTCGTCTCAACCGCGACGAGCGCGGGGGTTCTCTGCGTGAGATCGCCGGGGCGCTCGACGAAGCACTGTCGTCAGGCGCTCGGCGTGTCGTCCTGGACAACACGTACCTCACTCGCGC
>CATPBV010000184.1 GCA_955652345.1 uncultured Solirubrobacteraceae bacterium
GATCGAAAACGGGGTCGCCCCCAGCATCGCTGTCGCCAGGTCGACGACGTTGAACTCGGGGCGGTTGCCGAGCATGATCGCCACGGTGTCGCCGCGCGCGACGCCGAGCTTCGCCAGGCCGCCCGCCACCGCATCCACCCGGGCCAGGAACTCGCCCCACGTCAAGGAGACACTGTCGTCGGGAGTTCGCACGGCGACGATCTCGGGATGGGCCGCGGCGGTGCGGCGGAGCGCTTCGGTCACGGTCGGAGCGTCGATCGCTCGACCCTGGGTTGGCGCGACAGTCGTGCTCTCCATCGTCTACTCCCCTCCGATACTGAGCGGGCAGGCTATCGCAGGGATCACCTCGTGTTGAACCCCTGTCCCGTCAACGTCGAGATGTCGTTGCTGAGCCCGATCACGAAGATGATCATGATCAGGACGAAGCCGACCGCGCCCGCGCGCTCGAGCACATCGAACGAGATCCGCCGGCCGCGCACCTTCTCGGCCAGGGCCCAGAACACGTGCCCGCCATCCAGCGGCAGGAACGGGAACAGGTTCACCACCGCCAGCAGCAGCGAGATCACGGCAAGCGTGTAGAGAGCCCTGGTCACGTTGAACGCGAACAGCTGCTGGGTGACCTTGAAGCCGCCCACGACGCTGTGTAACTGGCTGCGGACCTTCGGCTCGAAGATCCGCGCGATCGTCGAGACCGTCGTGTGCGTCGCGTACCACATCTGCGAAACCGCCTCGCGGGCTGCGCCGAGTGGTCCGAGCGACCGGACGGCGACCGCGAACCCAAACCCGATCCGAGGCCGCTTGTCAACGGGGTCGTAGCGGGGATAAACGGAGAAATGGAGCAGCCGACCGTCGCGGCGCACGACGAGCGACACGGGAGTCGTGGACCGGCAGCCCGCGACCGGCGTTCCGGCACACCGGTGAGACCCGATTGTGGCTGAGATCTGCTCCACGGTGAGACCGGACCTGCCGTCGACGGCGAGGATCCGGTCGCCTGCCTTCAGAAACGAGGATGCCGGTGGCTGAAGCGAGCCGGGCGCGATCACGTTGGTACCGACCAGCTGTCCGTTCTTCGTGACGCCCACCCCCTGGGAGAGGAAGATCGCGGTCAGCAGCACGAATGCGATCAGCAGGTTGACCGCGGGTCCCGCAAGGATCACCACGACCCGTTTCCACACAGGCTGGTTGTAGTAGGCGCGCGGGACGATTTCCGGCGGAAGCTCCTCGTGCGGATTCATGCCGGTGATCTTCACGTAGCCCCCGAGCGGCAACGGCCCGATCCCGTACTCGGTCTCGCCGCGCCGGACCTTCACGAGCATCGGGCCGAAGAACAGCGAGAAGCGCTCGACGCGCATCCCCACCGCCTTGGCAGCGGCGAAGTGCCCCGCCTCGTGCAGGATGATCAGCGCGGCGAAGCCGAGGAACGCCAGGACGTACGACATGGGTTCAGTCTGTCAAGCCGCGGTGGCGGGACGTGCGAGCCAACCAGCGCCTCAAACCGCGGCGCGAGCGGCGACGAGCTCTCCCGCGGTTCGCCGCGCCTGCGCATCGGCCTCGGCCAGCGAATCAAACGAGTGCACCTGCGAGCAGGGCAACCGCGCCAGCGTCTCCTCGATCACCGCCGCGATGTCCAGGAAGCGGAGCTCCCCTCGCAGGAAGGAGTGCACCGCGACCTCGTTTGAGGCGTTGAGCGTGCACGGAGCCGTCCCGCCGGCCCGCGCCGCCTCCCGCGCCAGGCGCAGGCAAGCGAACGTCTCCTCGTCGACCGCCTCGAATGTAAGGTCGGCAAGCGCCACCAGATCGAGCGGCTTGACTGGCACATCGACGCGTTCCGGGTAGTGGAGCGCGTACGAGATCGGGACGCGCATGTCGGGATAGCCCAGATGAGCCAAAGTGGCGCCGTCGCACAGCTGGATCAGGCTGTGGACGATCGACTGGGGATGGACCACGACGTCGATCTGCTCGTACGGCGTGCCGAACAGGTGATGGGCTTCGATCAGCTCGAGCCCCTTGTTCATCAGCGTCGCCGAGTCGATGGTGATCTTGCCCCCCATGTCCCATGTCGGATGCGCCAGCGCCTGCTCGACGGTCACATCCTCGAGCTCCCGTCGGTGCAGGCCCCGGAACGGCCCGCCTGAGGCGGTCAGGATCAGCCGGTCGACGGTCCCCGGACGCTCGGACGCGAGCAGCTGGTGGAGCGCCGAGTGCTCAGAGTCGACCGGGATGATTGCCGCGCCCGTCGCCTCCGCGAGCGTGGTCACGAGCTCTCCGCCCACCACAAGCGACTCCTTGTTGGCAAGCGCGAGGTCGATCCCCTCGCCGAGCGCCGCGACCGTGGGGACCAGTCCAGCCGAGCCGACGATTCCGTTCAGCACCAGGTCGCATTCGCATTCGGTGATCAGCTCGACCAGGCCCTCGGGGCCCGAGAGCACCTCGCCACCGGTCCACGCCTCCGCGGCGCGGGCGGCGGCGTCCGGATCGGACAGCGCAATCCGCTGGACGCCGTGGCGTTGCGCCTGCTCGAGCAGAGGCTCCCAGCCACGGTCGGCGCTGAGGGCCACCACGCGAAGCTCGTCGTCGGAGGAGGCCGAGACGACCTCCAGGGCCTGGACGCCGATCGAGCCAGTCGAGCCGAGGATGGCCAGGCGTCGTGGCACGGGGTCGATTCTAGGCGGGGTTGAGATGGCCGCTCAGTGCACGAGCGGTAGAGGAAGTCCGTAGAGCGCGAGCCAGATGTAGTAGCCGCCAACGATCGTAAAGATCACCGCGTCCACTCGGTCGAGTGCGCCGCCGTGCGCCCCGAACGCGTGTCCCGTGTCCTTGACCTCGGCGTCGCGCTTGATCAGCGACTCGAACAGGTCGCCGAGTGGGGCGAGAATCGCCACCGCCAGCCCCAGAAGCAGGGCGTCGGTCTGGGTCAGCCAGGTCTGGTACAGCCCTGCCACGAAGACCGCGACGATCGCCATCAGCATCCCGCAGAGCAGTCCCTCGACCGTCTTGTTCGGCGAGATCTGCGGGGCGAGCGGGCGACGGCCGAAGATGCGGCCGCCGAGGTACGCAGCGGTGTCGCCGACGAACGTTCCGACCAGGATGTCGATGACGACCCCGTCGCCGTGCGGGAGCTCTCTCAGAAGCTCCGCGTGTGCGAACGCGAAGCCGATCCAGTAGACGCCGAGCAACGTGCCGGCGATCGACACGCTTGGCCTCGACTGCCCGCGCGCGACCACAAGCAGGAATAGCACCGGGTGGGTGATGACGGCCACCTCGAGCACCGCGCGCTGACCTGAGGTGCGCGCGAGGAGCACCATTGCGGCCAGCGCCGCGAACCCGACCAGTGGCACCGGCCGCCAGCGATCGAGCATGCGGTAGAGCTCGTGCAGGCAGAGCCACCCGATCGCGATCATGAACAGCGCAAATGCCAGGCCGCCGAGGTCGATGAAGATGATCGCGACGATCGCCGCTGGGACCGCAATCGCGATCCGCGCCAGGAGGTCCGACCCTCCGCGCTCCCGCGGCGTCGAGCGCCTTCGTGGCGGCCGTTCGCGCCTGCCCGCTCCCCGAGACGTGC
>CATPBV010000185.1 GCA_955652345.1 uncultured Solirubrobacteraceae bacterium
GGGCAACGTCAGCGGTATAGACCGCGAGGCGGGAGCGGTGGTGATCAAGCCGAGTGGGGTGTCCTACGAGACGATGACCGCGGCGGATCTGGTCGTCGTCGACCTCGATGGCAATACCCTCGACGGCGAGGGCCGGCCATCCACCGATACGCCGACGCATCTGGCGCTGTACCGAGCGTTCGATGCGATCGGCGGCGTCGTCCACACGCACTCAACGTGGGCCACCGTCTGGGCGCAGGCCCAGCGGCAGATCCCGATTCTCGGCACGACTCACGCCGACCTGAGCGCGCACCCGATTCCGGTGACCCGTCCGCTGACCAAGGCGGAGATCGACGAGGACTACGAGGGCGCCACCGGCGTTGCCTTGGTCGAAGCGGTCGCCGAGCTTGGCGCCGAACAGCTTCCCTGCGTGCTGGTACGTGGACACGCGCCGTTCTGCTGGGGACGCAGCCCGGCTGCAGCGGTCGACAACGCGGTAACGCTCGAGGAGGTCGCGCGGATGGCCTTGTTGACCACGGTGCTCGAGCCCGGGGTCGAGCCTTTGGCCGACGCGATTCGCGAGAAGCACTTTCAGCGCAAGCACGGGCCCGGGGCGTACTACGGCCAGCCGTCCTGACGCCTTGCTCGGCGCCCGCGAACCGGCCATCGAAGTCGTTGTCGCGCCCGATGCGATCGAGCGGCTAGCCGCCCACGCGGATGCCGAGAGGTGGCGCACGGCGCTCGTGGTCATGGACCCGAACACGCAGGAGGCTGCCGGCGCGCGTGTCGTCCGTGAGCTGCGCGCGGCCGGGATCAAAGCCGAGGAGCTCGTATTCGCAGAGCGTTCTGGGCTAACCGCGAGCGACCACGCAGTCGCACGTGTCCGCCCTCGACTTGGTGAGGGCGTCCACGTGATCGCGGTTGGCTCCGGAGTGATCACCGACATCGTCCGTTACGCGGCGCATCTCGAGGATCGAGACTTCGTCAGCGTTCCGACGGCGGCTTCGATGGACGGGTACGCGTCGAGCGTTGCGGCGTTGCAGCTCGACGGCGTCAAGGTGACCTACCCAGCGCGGGCGCCGACGGCGGTGTTCGCCGATCCGCGGGTGGCGGCGGCCGCGCCGTCCGAGCTGACGCGCTCGGGGATCGGCGACCTGCTCGGCAAGGCCACGGCCCGTGTCGACTGGCTCGTCGCACATCTGCTCTACGGGGAGCCGTTCTGCAAGCGCGCGTCCGAGCGCGTGCTCGCGCCGCTGTCGTTCGCCGCGTCGAAAGCCGCGGCGTTGATGGCGGCCGAACCTGACGCGATCCGCGGGTTGTTGATCGGCCTGGTGGAGTCCGGGATCGCGATGGCGATCGCCGGCAGCTCACGTCCGGCGAGCGGCTGCGAGCATCACGCCTCGCACTTCTGGGACCTGCTCGCGGCGCACGGCAGACGGCCGCACGCGCCACACGGGCTCCAGGTTGGCTACGCCACGCGGTTTGCGATGGGGCTCCAGCGCTTTGCGTTCGCCGGCGGCATCACGGAGCTGAGGCGCCCCGTCACAACGGAGGAGCCGCTCGGACCCGACGCCCGCCAGTGGCTCGGCGAGCCCACAGCGGAGGTCGTCGCCGCCGTCCGAGAGAAACAGCGGTTCATCGCTGCGGTTCCGGATAGCTGGCCCGACACCGCGGAGGGGTGGGAGGCGTCACGCGTGGAGCTGGCCGCGGCGCTCGACCTGTTCGGTGTCGTGGAGCAGGCTTTGTCGCTTGCCGCGATCCCCGCCGAACCCGGGTTCCTGGGCGTCGACGAGCCAATGCTTTGCGCCACATTTCGCTACGCCAGCCGACTGCGGGCGCGCTACACGGTGATCGACTTTCTGGAGGGGCAGGGGGCATTGGACGCCGCGCTCGCGGCGATGCTCGAATAGGTGAGCACTCGGCCTACGCCACCAACGAAGGTCTCAGCGCGTCGACGGCGCCGAACTAAAGCCTGCTCCACGCAGTGAAGCCGCCGCGATGGCCGTGAGATCACCGACATGTGATGCCTCGACGTGCCAAGCCAGGGGATGGCCGCCTACTGGTCGCGGTGAATCGATCAGACGCTGCGCACGCGCCACCAAATCCACCACGCCGCGCAACGATCCCCGACCCCCTACGGGAGCGTCGCCACGGAAAGGGAAATCCGAATCGGACACGGCATGCGCCTCATGCAGAGGCTGACCTACGCAAATGATATCGCACCTCGATCTGATCACAGCAAACGGAATCGAGCCGCCCGAGTAACTTCGAGCAAGTGCCTCCGCCCGCTGCGCGGCCGGCCCGAACTCGACGGGGTGGGCGTTGACGGGCGCTTGACAACGGGACCCGGCAGTGGCGTAGTCTGTTCGCCTTCAAACGAGATTTCGACCAAGTGGCAGGGGGGGTCGAAGTACGTGGATCAGCAGCAGATCGACCGGATGCGCAATCCGCAATTCGCGCTTGCGCGCAGGGGATACGACCAGCGCGAGGTGGACCACTTCATGCTCGAGCTGGCGGAGTGGCTGGAGAACGGGGGCCTTGAGGAGGCTGGCTCATACGCAGTGACACGGCGACTCGAACGCGCCGGCGAGACGACGTCGCGAGTACTTGCCGCGGCGCAGACCGAGGCCGATCAGATCGTCAAAGACGCCACCGCGGAGGCGCGGCGGACGATCGGCGACGCCGAGGAGGCGGCGCACAACAAGCTCGAGCAAGCGCGAGCGCAAGCGCGCGGCATCGTCGATGAAGCGGAGAGCAAGCGCGCCGCGATAAGGGACACGATCAACCAACTGAAGGAGATACAACGACGCGTGGTCGCGGAGATGGGCAGTCTGCGCGACGAGCTCAGCGCGGCCGTGGCGGCAGCGCCAACCGCGCCGGCGAAGCCCGCCGAATTGCCCCCGAAGGCGCAGGCGTCCGCTAGCAGTACGACGCCTGCCCAAGTCAACTAGCAGTTCGGCCGCCCCCGTCGAGCGTCATGGTCGTGATCGCGGTTGCGGACATGTTAGGGATCAGTGGACGCCGGGATGAGCTCGCAACGCTGCTCGAACGCTTCGAGCGGTGGGCCGCGGGAGAGCCAGGGTGCAGGCGCTATACGTTCGCCGCCGCCCTGGCCGACCCCAGCCGGTTCGTGCTCATCAGCGAGTGGGACAGCCAGGAGCACCTCGAGGCGCACTATCGCTCCGAGGCCTTCGCCGATTTTCAGTTCGGGCTCGACGGTCTCCTCGCCCGGCCGAGCGAGCTGACCGTCCACTCAGCCGACCGGTCCGTTCGGCCGCAGAACACGCGCCCGATGGACCCGCGCGACGCGGACTAGCATCGAGCGGGCGCTGAGTCGCGGCCGACTGCTACTGCAGGTAACGCTCAACGGTGTCGGCGTCGCGGACGTGCGCGTCGTCAGGATCGCTCCCGGCGTCGCGCAGCGCTCGCCGCTGACGAAGCAAATCCCAGCAGCGGTCGAGCTCAATCTCGACGGCGCGCAGCCGCTGCTGATCTGCCTCGAGCAGCTGCGCATCCTTGCTGTCCGACGGCTCTTGCCTGCGCAGCTCGTGCTCCTCGGCGACCAAGCCCTCGATCCGCGCGGCGATGCTCTCGTCGCTCATGTTCCAATCCTAATCGCCGAACGATCGCGGCCGTGTTACGGCGGGACCATGCACGCGCGGTCCGCTCTCGCAGTCGACAGCAGATACGATCGGCCCGTGTCTCGTTCGGATGCGCTCGTCGATGAGATCGCCAATGAGCTCGCGAACTGGCCGGGTGTTCGTATCGAGCGGCGTTCAGACGGCGCAGCCCTCGTCCGCTACGAGCATTCCGAGCTCGGTGTCCTGTATCCGGACCGCGGCGTGGCGGAACTACCGGTCCTGCGCTCAGAGCACGACGTGCTCATAGAGCACGGGGACGCCGAGCCGGCCTTGATGACGCCGGATTCAAGCGGGGTGAGCCACGGCGTGAACGGGCCGGCGGACGTGACAGCCGTGTTGGAGCTGTTCGATCGCCGCTATCGCGACGTCCGCGGTGAGGACGAGCCCTACACCTCGCAGGACCCCGCCTGACATACGGCGTGCACCGCATTCAGCGCCGGAGCCAGCCCACGCTCCAGCAGGTTCCATGTCGGGTGCGCTGGATCAAACCGATCACCATCGCCGTCGCATGGCTCGCCGTCGCAACCCCGATGCGACCGATCGGGTCCTTGTCCGCAGCGATGGCGAGCTCCTCGGCGCGCGCCGGCTCGTAGCCGCTCAGGAACAGTTCGGGGAAGATCGCCAGCTCGGCGCTGGGATGCTCCGCGAGGACCCGCTCCGCCCCCGGCGACGTTTGCATCGATGTCGCCCGGTACCGGTGTCAGTTGCGCGATCAGCGCACGCATCTCCGCTCTAGCTCCCGGCGCTGGCGTGGAAGGCCATCGCCTCGAGCGCGACCCGGCCGGCGATCAGCGCAGTGGTGGGAGTGCCGTCGAGGCTGGGTGCGGTCTCGACGACGTCGACGCCGAGCAGGCCTCGCCGGGCAATGCCGCGGACGAGTTCGATCGCCTCGCGCGTCGTCAGCCCGCCGGGGGTCGGGCAACACGTCCCCGGAGCGTGCGCCGCGTCTAACGAGTCGACGTCGAACGAGAGGTAGATCCCGTCTCCGGCGCCCGCCACGGCCAGCGCCTCCTCGACCACCTTGGCGGTGCCTTTCTCCCACAGGTCCTCGAGCCAGATGACGGTGATCCCGTGCTCCCGGCAGTAGGCGAGCTCGGTGCGCGGGTTCATCCACCCCGACATGCCCACGAGCGCGATCTTGCGCGGGTCGAAGCCAGCGTCGACCGCACGCGTGATCGGGCAGCAATGATTGAGCTGCTCGCCACCGACGTCGACTGCCGTATCGAGATGCGTGTCGATCAGGACCAACCCCGGGTCGTCGACCCGCTCCCGAACGGCACGCACTGCGGGGATCGTGATCGAATGATCTCCGCCCAACGTCACCGGCAGTGCCCCGGCGTCGAGAATCGCGCCGATGTCCGACTGCGCGCGCTCAAACGTACGCTCGGGGTTGGCGAGTGCGATCGCACAGTCGCCACAATCGACCGGGTTCAGCATCTCGACGACGTCGAGGTCGAACGTCGCGTTGTAAGTGGTGAATTGGCACGACACCTCGCGGATCCCGCGAGGCCCGTAGTTGGCGCCTGTCCGGCTGATGTTCGTCGCGTCAAACGGAAGTCCGTAGATCGCAGCCCGCGCACCGTGTTGTCTGAGCGCATCGGTGTCGGGAGCGATGTGTGGGAGACGCATGAACGAGCCCACGAGGCCCGAGTGCAACAGCCCGGTCCACATCGTCGTGTCGGCCCGCGACGTCGCGGCGGCAGCGTCGACCGTCGCGCTGGCGCCCGCTGGCCCACTGTTTGGGATAGCGCTGTCGGTCACCCGCTCCTCCTTGCCAAAGCGTTTTTGCACGTCAAGCGGGCGGAGCCTAGCCAAAACGCTTTTGCATGTCAAGTATGGGACCGCTACGCTCGCCGCTGATGTCTGACGACCGTCGACCGGTGGGAATTCGGGAGATCGCCGCCGCCGCAGACGTATCGATCACGACGGTCTCGCACGCGCTCAATGGCAAGGGCCGCCTCCAGCCGGAGACCCGCGAGCGCGTCCGTCAGATCGCAGAGCAGCTCAACTACCGGCCCAACGCCACCGCACGCAACCTCGTCGAGGGCCGAACCGGGGTACTCGGCCTTGCAATCTCTCCCGCATTGCACGTGTCCGACTTCGCGTACTACACACAACTGATGACCGCCGCAAGCACGGCCGCACTCGACCACGGGTACGCCCTGGTCCTGACTCCCAGCTCGGGTCTTGGCTGTCGTGCCGGCTTGGCGGTCGACGGGGCGATCGTCATCGACCCGATCAGCGGCGACCCGTTCGCCGGGGACCTCCACCGCACTGGCGTCCCGGTCGTCACCACTGGTCGCGTGCTCGACGATGACGCTCTGGACTGCTGGGTGGACAACGACCATCTCGCCGGTGCCCGCACGCTGCTCGAACACCTGCGCACACGCGGAGCCAAGCGCGTCGCCCTGATCACGAGCCGAACTGGGATGTCATACACCGCCGACGTCGCGCGAGCGTTCCGCAGCTGGTGCGACCAGCACTCGGTACCGCCGCAGATCACCGAGCTCGCAGACCTCACCGAGCGCGCCGGCTTCGCAGCTGCGTCGCAGCTGCTCACGCTCGCCGACCCGCCAGACGCGATCTACGCAACCTACGATCGCCCCGCCTACGGAACACTGCTCGCGGCCCAAGCGCACGACGTTCGCGTCCCAGACGATCTGCTGCTTGTCTCGACCGCAACCGAGAGCGCAGTCGCACCACCTGCCCGTCCGTCGCTCACGGTCCTGAACCTGCACCCGGACCAGATCGGCCAGCGCGCCGCCGAGATGCTCGTCGACCTCGTCGAAGGACGCGAGCCGTCGCAACGCCAAGTGATCGTCCCGACACGCGTCGTCGCGCGCGCATCGACCCGACGATCACGCCGCGCGGCGCCGAGCGGAACCCGGACCTGAGACGATTCGACGTCGCCTATGACGATTATCGGCCCCGGCGAGGGCACCACCATTGAAGGACCGGTTGGCGGACCGCTCACGTTCAAGGTCCGCGGCGAGCAGACCGGCGGCAGGCTGACCGCACTCGAGAACGTTGTCCTACCGGGCGAAGGACCCCCGCTGCACACCCATGCCCGCGAGGAGGAGGCGTTCTACATCCTGAGCGGAGAGCTCCGGTTCCGCGTCGGCGATGAGGACCGCGCGGCGCCGATGGGGTCGTTCGTGTTCATCCCGCGCGGCACGCCCCACTGCTTCACCAACGAGCGCGACGTCCCGGCGCGAGTCCTGGTCCTGTTCACGCCTTCGGGGATGGAGGGCTTCTTCGAGCGGTTCGCCGCGATCGCCGAGCCGACCCCAGCGTCCTTCGCGTCCGCCGGGGCAGACATCGGGATGGAGGTCGTCGGCCCGCCGCTCGGGGCTCAGCCGGGCGCAGCCGGCTGATCGGGGGCGAGCGCCGCGGCGAGCTCGCATGACCCGTCAGACTCAGCGGTGCCCGTGGCTCTCCTCCTCGACGGTCCTCTCAGCGGTCGGGACCGCTTCGAGGCGCTGATCCGGGATCGCTTCTCCGCTATCGACCGAGAGACCGTATGTCCCCGCTGACAGCCGTTCCTCGGCGCGCTCGACGGCAGCAAGGTCTCTGTGAAGATCCTCGAGACGGCTTTGGTTGAACTCGTCCTGGTAGAGGTCCTCTGAACCTTCGTCGCCGGGCTCCTTGCGATCGGATCCCTCGAGTGGACCCTCGCCCTCGATCGCGGCGATCGCCTGCTCGATTCGTGATCGTTCACGGGCTAGCAGTTGACGGGCGCGCTCGGGCTCCATGAGCGAAAGACTATGCCGTTGACTCGGCTTTGACCGACTCGGACTGGACGACTACTCCTCCACCACCTCGATCACCTCGTAAACGCCGGAGACGTGATCGTTCTGTACGAAAGCCGAGAGATGATCCACGCGCTGGTTCTCCTGCGCGTCGGCCTCCTCGCGCCAACGGCGGTATTCGTCCTCGGTCATGTCGAACAACCCGAACGAGATGATCTCGTCCTCGTCGCGAATGTTGCGCGCGTGGTAGGCACGCTGAAGACCTGGTGGCGTCGAATCACCGGGATCCCATGCTCGCCTGAATTGGTCCCAGGCGCCGGGTTTTAGGCGGCGGGCAGAAAACATGACGATCATCTCGCGACCTCCGCGTTTACTGGCTTCTCGTTATTCCCGCTTACGATCGTCGGCGGACCGAAGATCTCTAGCGACCCTACTTCCCGGCATTGCCGAAAACAAGCGGTTCGGTCGATCAGGGCGCTACTCGACCCGGTCAAGAGCGGGCTCTGGATGCTCCCCGAGGTACTCCACCCACGCCTGCTTGACGCACGGATAATGCTTGTTGGCCTCGACCGCATCCATGAAGTTGACGATGTTGGTCTCGAAGCGTGCCTGGAGTTGATGGTCGGCAATGCGCCCGTCGTCGTCGAACGCCTTGTGAGCCTGGGCTAGCGAGAACATATCCGGATAGACGCGGGCGCCGAGATGCTCGAACGGGACGCGCAGCGCCCACAGGCCCCGGTTCCCGCCGACCATCGAGGGAGATGCTGAAAGCAGCAGCCCGTAGCGCTCGTTGAATGGCTGCGGATGGAACCGTGACGCCCAGTCGACTGCGTTCTTGAGCAAGCCGGGCATCGACGCGTTGTACTCAGGCGAGGAGATCACGAACCCGTCGCACAGCTCCAGACGCCGGCGAAACTTCTCAGCCCCGGTCGGAAACCCTTCGCGATTCTGGACATCAGCGTCGTATGACGGCGCGTCGAAGTCGCGCATCGACGCGAGGTCAACCTCCCCGTCGTTGGCTTCGATCGTGGTAGCCGCCAGGTTGGCGAGCCGCGTGTTCAGCGAGTCCCGTCGCAACGACGCCGAGAAGACCAGCAACCGAATCGGCTCGCGTGACGGCCGCTCAATCACAGCTGTGCTCGACGCAGACGTTCGGCACGGAGAGCTCCATGAAACTCATCCTCTTCTGTTGACCTCGAGAAGTCCAGCTCTTCATGAATACGGCCGGGCCCTCACTTACCGGCGACACTTTCGAGGTATGGCGGAATCAGGTCATCGGTCCGCGTTTCCAGGGCGAACGGTGCGGGCGAGGAACCCCGAGGCGCGCCTGCGGGATGGTCTGCGTATGGAGACGCGAAGCGCAGCGACTGCTGCGTCTGTATGCGGTGCCCGACGGCGCCGAGCGCGCGCTGTGGAGCGAGCTCGACAACGTCTACTTCCAGCGCCAAACCGCCGA
>CATPBV010000186.1 GCA_955652345.1 uncultured Solirubrobacteraceae bacterium
GAGATAGCCGGTCAACCGCCAGGTCGGCGATCAGCGCCAAAGACGCGACCAATGCGAGGATGCCGAGCCACCCGTCCGGCGCGTCCGTGGCGCTCAGGTCGTACGACGGAAGAGCGAAACCGTTAATTGAGCCGCCGCCGAACGAGAACCACGGCAGCGCCACGAGCGCGATCACCAGAAGTACTGCCAGGCCGCCGAGAATCCAGTCGTCGCGCCTGATGTTGTCGATACTCATTTGCCCTCCTTGGGTCATGTGGTGCGGCATCGTTTCGGGATTCCTTGCCGCCTTCCTGCCGGGCGCACGGCCCTGGCAACCCAGATATCGACCACTAGTGGGGCACTCTGAAGTTTTTTTGTGCCGGAGACCTCAGCTCTATCCGCGCTCGAGCTCCTCGCGCAGCGCCTCGGAGCCACCCAGCGCGATCCCGAGGCCGCACGCGAGACCGACAAGTGCGCCGATCTTCTGGTCGACGATCTCCGACGGGGCGGGGAGGTTGATGAGGACCCGATAGATCAGCAGCCCGGCGGTCAGCCAACCGAAGGTCGCGACCACCGGGCCAGTGTCGGTCTTGGCACCGTGGCCGCGCTGGCTGACGTGCAGCAGGGCCGACCCGATCGTCACCACGATCGTTGCCAACAGCACCCAGCGGCCGACCGACAGGCTGTTCCACGCGTCCACGGAGTACGCAAGCTTGCGCGTGCGTCCGGGGATGCCGTCGACCCCGTACCACTCGAGCGCGAACATCGAGACGAGGAGCGCAGTCGCACAGACGGCGCTCAGCCCCTCCCCCCGCGTGAGCCTCAATCTCGCCAGCATGACTCAGACGGTCGAGAAGCTATCGCCTCGAGATCGGCGCGAGGTCTGCCACCAACTTGCGCTCGGACCGATCCTTGCTGAACCGGATCACGACTATCCCGCCGGGCTCGAGCGCGGTGACGACGCCCTCGCCGAACGAGGGATGCACCACGTCGTCCCCGAGCCGATAGGCGATCGCCCGTCGCTCCGGTGGCTGCGACCACCCCTCCGAGGACTCGCCGGGCCGGCGCCACGAGGTCAGGCGGGCGCGGAAGGATGGCTGTGGCTGGGTCTCGCGGTCCGTCAGCCCGGGCGGTATCTCGGCGATGAACCTGCTCGGCAGGCCATAGGACCTCGCACCGAACGCGCTGCGCGTGCGTGCGCAGGTGAGATACAGGTCCCGCTCGGCTCTGGTGATGCCCACGTAGCACAGGCGTCGCTCCTCTTCCAGCCCCCCTTCGTCGAGCGCCCGGGAATGCGGGAAGACCCCCTCCTCGCAGCCGATGATGAACACGATCGGGTATTCGAGCCCCTTCGCGTTGTGCAGCGTCATCAGGGTCACGAGCCCCTCGTCATCGGACCGGTCGTCCGCGTCGGAGAGGAGCGCGAGCTGCTGCAGGAACTGTTGCAGCGACGGCTGTTCCGCCGACTCGTCAGCATCCTCGGATTGAGCTCCCACCTCGTACTCGGCGGCGACGTTGACGAGCTCCTGGAGGTTCTCGATCCGCCCCTGGGCCTCGATCGTCCGCTCCGCCTCGAGCGCTTGGAGGTACCCCGACTCCTGCAGGACCTCCTTCACGCACTCGGCGACGCCGGCGCCCTGCTCGACCCGCTCGCGCAGCACCTGCATCGTCCCCATGAACCGGCGCAGCGCCTTGACCGCCGCCCCGCCCAGGCCGGGAACCTGGTCGGGGTTGGCCGCGGCGTCCCAGATCGAGATCCCGGTCGTGTTGGCGTGGGCGAGCACGCGGGACATCGACGTGGTGCCGATTCCCCGGCGCGGAGAGTTCACGATCCGGGTGAAGGCTCCGGCGTCCTGCGGGTTGACGAGCGCCGTCAGGTAGGCGATCGCGTCCTTGATCTCGGCGCGCTCGTAGAACTTTGGCCCGCCGATCACCTGGTAGGCGATCTCCGCCCGCACGAGGGTATCCTGCAGGACCCGCGACTGCGCATTTGTCCTGTAGAAGACCGCAATCTCCGCCCGCGACACGCCCTCGTCGAGCAGCCGCTGGATCTCGCCCGCGAGAAACCGCGCTTCGGCGTGCTCGTCATCGAGCTCTCGAACCTTGATCGGGTCGCCCGGGCCAACCTCGGTCCACAGCGACTTCGGCTTCTGCCCGCGGTTGTTCGAGATGATCGCGTTGGCGGCGTCGAGGATCGTCTGGGTCGAGCGGTAGTTCTGCTCGAGCTTGACCACGTGGGCGTCGGGGAAGTCGTCCTCGAACTCGAGGATGTTCCGGATGTCCGCCCCGCGAAACCCGTAAATCGATTGCGCATCGTCGCCGACCACCATCAGATTGCGGTGCTCCTCGGCGAGCAGCTGGAGCCAGCGGTACTGCGCGCGGTTGGTGTCCTGGTACTCGTCTACGAGCACGTGGCGAAAGCCGGTCGCGTACTGGTCGCGAACCTCCGGGAACAGCTCGAGCACGTCGACGGCGCGGACCAGCAGGTCGTCGAAGTCCATCGCGTTCATCCGGTGGAGCTCCCGCTCGTACATCCGAAACGCGTCCGCCACCGTCTGCTCGAAGAACGAGCCGACCATCTGCCCGTACGCCTCGGCGTCGCGGAGCTTGTTCTTGGCGTCCGAGATCTGTGTCTGGACCGCCCCGGGAGTGAAGCGCTTCGGGTCGATCCCGAGCTCGTCCAGGCAACGCTTGACGAGCCGCCGCGAGTCCGCCTGGTCGTAGATCGTGAACTGGCGGCTGTACCCGAGGCGGTCGGCGTGTGCGCGGAGCATCCGTGCGCATGCCGCGTGGAAGGTCATCACCCACATCGCCCGGATGCGCCCGCCGACGAGCAGCTCGGCGCGGTCGCGCATCTCCCCCGCCGCCTTGTTGGTGAACGTGATCGCGAGGATCTCGTTCGCCCTCGCCGCCTCCGTGGCGACGAGGTACGCGAGCCGGTGGGTCAGGACCCTGGTCTTGCCCGAGCCAGCTCCGGCCAGGATCAGAAGCGGCCCGTCCCCATATGTGACGGCCTCTCGCTGGGGCTCGTTCAGCCCCGCGAGCAGCGTTTCGACCGCGGTGGTGCTCTCGGGCATCGACGGCTCAACGGTAGCGAGCGCCCCCGTCGCCGCCGCACCTGGTTAAGGTCGCCCGCATGCGCGACATCACCGACGCGATCCGGGAAGCGTGCGCCTGGGTGGCAACCCGCGCGCGGCATGTCCGGATCGACCACGACGCCCTCGCCGGCTACGCGACCGCCCTGCCACTCGGAAAGCACCGACCCCCGCCGAGTCCGGCCGAGCGCGAGCCGCTCGTCGCCTTCTGGCTGACCCTCGACGCCATCAACTTCGGCTCGGGCTGGTTCCCTGAGCTTCGCAAGCGCCCCGGGCGCTCGGGGTACCACACGATCGCCGAAGGCATCCGCGAGCGCTTCGACCGCGCGGGCCCCTGGGGCGCCGACGAGCTCGCCCGGATCGACCGAGCGCAGATTGCGGCCGCCCTGGGTCAGGACCCGGAGCACCAGCTGATGGAGCTGTTCGCCCGCTCCCTCGGCGACCTCGGGAGTCGGCTTGCCACCGACCACGGCGGCCGCTTCGACGGTCCGCTCGAGCGAGCCGGCACCACGGCCGTGAAGCTCGCCGAGCTGCTCGGCGGCTGGAGCTGCTTCGCCGACAGCTCGACCTACGAGGGCCGCGTGGTCCCGTTCCTCAAGCGCGCTCAGATCGCGGCCGCCGACCTGCACCGGGCCGGCGCGGCGAAGTTCACAGACATCGAACGGCTGACGATGTTCGCCGACAACCTCGTCCCTCACGTCCTTCGGCTCGACGGCGTGTTGCGTTTCGCCCCCGCCCTCGTCGACGCAATCGAGCGCCAGAGGCTGATCGAGCACGGCTCACTCGAGGAGGTCGAGATCCGGGCGTGCGCGGTGCACGCGGTCGAGTTGATCGTCGGTGCGCGCCCGGAC
>CATPBV010000187.1 GCA_955652345.1 uncultured Solirubrobacteraceae bacterium
ACAGAAGCGGGCCAGGAAGGTAAACCGATGTACTCGTCGCGCTCGCTTGCGCTCCAGATCCGAGCGTGCGGAGAACACCCCGCCCTCCACCGATGGCTTCTGCTTCCACGAAGCACCGGCTACAAGACAAGGCTCAGGCGGCCGAGACGATGCTTCCGCTTCGGTCCTCCGAGGTCGCAAAGGAGAAGCGGCAAGCTCGTGGCCCCAACGGCGACTTTGCAGAAGTGATGTCCTGCCCGGCCAGTTCCCGTCGGCGCCCAACGACTGCGACCTGTCGGAGGCGATGCTCTGTCGGATGTGTAGTGCGTTTCGCGCTACGATGGGCCTGTGGCTGCTGCTCGACCGCCGCTGTCATTGCGTCTCGGTGCCGAGGGCTTGAGCGCCCTAGATGAAATCGCGCGTCGCCGTGGAGTCAGCCGGGCGGAGGCAGCGCGCCAGGCGATCAGCGAAACTGCCCTCCGTGACCGCCGGCGGGGCGGGCTTGCTGCCGAAGCACGGCAGCTGATGCAAGACGAGTCCTATGTCGCGGAGGCGCGCGAGGTCGCCGGGCTCATGGAGCAGCTGCGTGGTTCGGGGTGATGTGCATGCCATCGCATTGCCGCGCGGGCGTGGCCGGGTCCAGCATGGGCGACGATTCGGGGTCATCGTCCAAGCCGACGACCTCCTGGCGTTATCGACGGTCGTGGTCTGTCCGACGTCGACCAGCGCGCCGGCTGCAAGCTTTCATCCCGAGATCGCACTCGGGGGCGAACGCACGCGCGTGCTGTGCGAGATGGTCGGCGCGATCGATGCGCGCAACCTGGGGGACCAGGTCGCTCATCTCGGATACGACGAGCTGCGCGCCGTAGACGAAGGACTGCTGCTCGTGCTCGATCTGCAATAGCCGCCGCGGCTGACCAGAGGGACTTCCGCTGTCAGCACGCTCCGACCCGAAGCCGAAGCGATCTTTCGTGCCCCACAGCGACGAAGCTGGCGTCTGATCCGAGCTCGTCGGCGTGCCTGGTCCCGTTGCGCGCGTGCAAGCAGGCCGTGCCGGCGGCTGCGGGTCGTGACCCGGTCCGGCTCAGGGCCCTATCGTGGGGTTGGGGTGGCTACCAGGAGGTCGGCACGCGGTCTGCTGTGTCAGGCTGGGTGAGGTGTTGCTGTCTGAAGCGGAAGGCAGGTCCCTCAGTCGCGAGCGCATTGACTCGCCGATTGGCTCGACCCGCCGCGCCGATCCCAACAGAAAGCCCCGTCTAGCGGGGCGATTCAAGTGGGCCGTGAAGGACTCGAACCTTCAACCTTGGGATTAAGAGTCCCCTGCTCTGCCAGTTGAGCTAACGGCCCTTGGCGGCGATGTTACCCCGCCGACGCGAGGCCCCGGAGCGCCCGGGAGACCCGCCTGAAGGCGCTCGCTGCACCCGCCTCAGCACTGCGCGGCGGCGAGGTTCCGCGCGAAGGTGCTCGAGCTCTTGGCCTGCGTCAACGTCAGCTTTGTGGTGATCTGCGAGAGCTTCGGAGTGAGCTTCAGCGCCTTCGCGGTGGCGAGATCGCCCTTGCGGGTCTCGCCCGCGGCGTATGCGTTGACGGCGAGGCACTCGAAACCCTTCGGTTCGGTGGGAGTCGTCGCTGTCTCCACCTCCCATGCGCTCGCCGCGCCGGCGTAGTTACCGAGCCCGACGTAAGCCCGCGCCGCGAGCGTGGCGAGCGCGCTATCGGGGGTCGGCGTCAGCTGCGCATACCGGTTCCACGCCTGGATCGCTCGGCCGAGCTCGTTCTTGCCGGCGGTGGTGAAGCCGGCCGGCCCGACGTTGTTGCCGTTGATCGCCGTCGCCCAGCGCGCCTGGAGGAGGGTGCCCCAGGCCTGGGCGTCGTTGGGATTCAGCTTGATCTGCTTGAGCGCGGCCGTCTCCTCCTGGCTCACGACCTGCGACTGTCCGTCGCCGCTGCCGCCTCCGCCGAGTGCGTTCAACAGCCCGCCTCCCCCGGTGCCGGTTCCGACACCGAACAGGACGAGACCTCCGCCCATCAGCACGGCGAGGATCAGGTACGTAGCCTGCACTGCGCGGCGACGGTGGCGGCTGCGGAGGTCGAAGAGCATGTCGAATCAGGACGGCTCGAGGCTGTCGCCCATCTGTGCGAGCTCGGCCGCGGCGCGCGCCGCCGCACGCCGGTCGGCGATCCTCAGCAAGACGATACTGGCCAGATAGAGCACAACTAGAGGGAGCATCTCCAGTCCAGTCGTCACCGGGTCCGCGCCAGGCAGGGCCGCTGCAATCACGGCCATGATCACCGTGGCATAGCGCCAATGCCGGGTCAGGGTGCGTCCGTTGATGACCCCGAGCCGGTGCAGGCCGAGCAGGCCGAGCGGCAGCTGGAACGTGAGCCCGATTCCCAGCATCGTGAAGATCTCGAAGCCGTAGTAGGCCTTGGCCTGCACGAGGATGTCGAACTGATTGCTGTTGTACCCCTGCAGGAAGTGAATCGCGGGAGGCAGTACGAACCAGTAGGCGAATCCCGCGCCCGCGACGAACAGCACCGGCGCGACCATCATCAGCGGGGTCGCGACACGACGCTCGCTCGGATCGAGCGCCGGGATCACGAACGCGTAGCCCTCGTAGATCAACAAGGGCAGCGTGAACAGCAGAGCGAAGTAGGCGCAGACGGTCAGGGTGGTCAGGAATGGCTCGCCTACCCCGATGGTGATCGGCTTCTCCTGGACCGGTGCGGTGCTGGGCAGCGTCTTGGCGGCCTGCTCGAGCGCCTGGGCCGCAGTCACCAGGGCGCTCCTAGCGACAGTCGTCTGACCTTGAGAGCTAGCGAGCGCGGTGAACGCGGCGGCTATCTCCCGATCTGCTTGTCGCTGACTGACCGCCTGCTTGCGCACCGCCGCCAGGCCGTGCTGCCCGGCCACAGTCGAGACGTGCGGCAGCGCCCTGTTGAGCACGTCCAGAAGAGCGTGGTTCTGCCAGAAGCAGACGGCGAACGCAACGGCCATGACGATCCCGCAGACGACCAAACGCGAGCGCAGCTCGTCCAGATGCTCGACGATGCTCAGACGATCTTCGTGCCCGATGGGCCGGAGCGCCTTCGCCATGCCCGCGGTCTCCGGTGTGTCCGCTAGCTGCGGCGCTCTGAAGAGGCGACTTCGGCCGGCTCAGGTGCAGGCGAGCTCGCATCCGGAGAAGCCGGGGCGGCCTGGGCGGGCGGGGCCGCCTGAGCGGGCGGCGCGGCCTGAGGCGTCGCGGCCTGCGCGGGAGGCGCCGGCGGCGGCACGGCGGTGCCCGGCTGAGTCAGCTGCGGCACCTCAGACTCCTCCGAGTCCTTCGAGTCGCCGGTGATCGAGTCCTTGAACTCGCGGATGCCCTGGCCGAGCTGCTTGCCGAGTCCCGGCAGGCGCTTCGGCCCGAAGATCAGCAGCACGATGAGCAGAACGATGAGGATGTCGGTTGTCGGATTGCGAAACATTCCGGGTGCCTCCTGCTGGGAAGAGCAAAGGTTAGCGGGGGGGTTTGCCGAACGAATACATAGACGCTCAAGGAGGTGGCTTCCTTCGCCGATTAACCGGACATCAACAAGAGAACCGGAACCCGATGAGCAAGCAGCCCAACGAGCACTCAGTACGCAGAATCGTCCTCCCGAGCGGAAGGACGATCGATGTTGTCCGCTTCGGCCGTGGCGAGCCGCCGGCGCCCCCGAGCGGGCTCCATGTCTGCCAGCAGTGCAGCTGCGACCTGGTGCAGCCAGTTTCGTGGTCGGAGGCCCCCAACGGACAATGGGAGCTCACTCTGAGCTGCCCCAACTGCTGGTGGAGCGCCGAAGGCGTCCACGGCGAGAAGGAAGTCCATGCGCTCGAGGACCAGCTGGACAGGGGCCTCGAAGACATGCTCGAGGACCTGCAGCGCCTGACTCAGGCGAACATGGCGGATCAGGCCGAACGCTTCGCGGCGGCCCTGCAAGCCGACCAGATCCTCCCCGAAGACTTCTGATCTCGCCGACGACCCCCGATATGCGGGGGCAAGTCGCAAACACGCACTGATCCGGCCCCCGGCCGACTCAGGCGTAGCGCTCGACCACGCCGTCGGCGACGAGCTCGAGCACCGCCCGCTGGCGCGCCGGCAGCTCGGAGAGCAGCGACTTGGCGTCCTCGGCCAGACCGATCGCGCGGTCCTTGGCGATGGCGAGCGCTCCGGTCGACTCGATCCAGTCGCACACCGCGGCGGCCTCGTCGGGTCCCCTCAGCCGGCGGAGCTCGCGCGGCGCGCCCTCAGGGTCTCGTTCGCGCGCGACGATCAGCGGCAGCGTGATCGTGCCGTCCAGCAGATCGGTCCCTCGCGGCTTGCCCGTTCGCTCGGGCGGCCCCGAGACGTCGAGCACGTCGTCGAGAATCTGGAAGGCCAGCCCGATCTGCTCGCCGAACACGCCGAGCGACGGACGCCGGAACCCGGAATGGAGCGCCCCGAGCTCGCACGCCGCGCGGAACAGAACAGCGGTCTTCATCCGGCAGCGCTCCAGATAGCGCTCCACGGAGACGTCCAGGCTCCACGCGTCTGCGCGCTGCATCAGCTCGCCCTCAGCGAGGTCAGAGCTGGCCCGAGCAAGGATCCGCACGGCTTGCACCGACCCGCCCTCGGCGAGCTCCGCGAACGCGCGCGAGAAAAGGAGGTCACCCGTGGCGGTCGCCGACCCGCGGCCGCCCGCAGCGATCACGGTCGGCCTCCCGCGCCGCAGCGCGGACCCGTCGAGCACATCGTCGTGCACGAGCGTCGCGCCGTGCACGAGCTCGACCGCAACCGCCGCCCGGAGAAGCCCGTCGCTGTCGGGCGGCGGCACCCCCGCGGCCAGGCACACGAGCAGCGGGCGCAGGCGCTTGCCGCCAGCCGCGATGGTGTCGCCAGCGTGGCGGGCAAGAAGCGAGCCATGAGAGCCGGCAAGCTCAGCCATCCGCAGCTCGAGGCGCTCCATCAGACTCGAGAGGCTCTCGCCGCCCGCGTCGAACACGGCCTGGACGCCGACCGCGGCGCTCACGGAACGCTCCCCACGTGGAGCGCGATGATCCCTCCGCCGGTGATCAGGTAGCGAATGTCGCGCAGGCCGCAACTCGACATCACCGCGGCCAGCTCCTCGGGTCCCGGGAAACGCCTCACCGAGCTCGGTAGGTAGCTGTACGCGGCGGCGTCGCCGGCAAGACGGCCAAGCGCCGGGACGGCTCGGTCGAACCACAGCTCGAAGAAGGTCGACAGCGGTGGGCGTCGCGGCATCGTGATCTCGAGCACCACCACCCGACCACCCGGCCTCACCACGCGGGCCATCTCGCAGAGACCCTGATCGAGCTGCGCGAAGTTCCTGGCGCCGAAGCCGACCGTCGCGGCGTCGAACTCGCCGTCGTCATAGGGCAGCGCCAGCGCGTTCGCTGCCTCGAAGCGAACCCCGGCACGCGCCCCGGACCCACCCGCCTTGGCAGCTGCCAGCTCCAGCATCCGCTCCGAGAAGTCGGTCCCGATCACCTCCCCGTCCGGCGCCACGCGGCGCACGAGCTCGAGCGCGAGGTCGCCGGTGCCGGTCGCGACGTCGAGCGCCCGCCCGCCGGGCTCGAGCGCGGCGAGGTCGGCCGCGCGCCGGCGCCAAGAGTGGTGAAGCCCGGCGGTCATCACGCCGTTCATCCGGTCGTACACGCCGGCGATCCGGTCGAACATCGCGCGCACCTGCGCCTCTTCGAGCGTTCCCGGCTGCGAGTGCCCGCTGCCGTTGGCGCCGGCTGGCGCGGAAGTTGAGCTGCCGGTCAAGGTAGGCGAGGCTACTGAAGCAGCGACAGGAACCCGACGACGTTCTGGAACTTATGGCCTTGCTTCTGTAAGCCCGCGAACGAGGGCATCGGAGCCGTGGGGTTGATCAGCGTCGAGGCGATCGCCCCCGGCGCCAGGATCTTGCCGATGTGGCTCAGCGGGGGTCCCGGACCGCTGTTTCCGCTGTCGCCGAGCGTGTGGCACGCAAGACACCCAACCTGCCCGACTACGAGCTCGCCGGCGCGGAACGTCTGCTTCTCGCTCTGCGTCAGTCCCGCGGGCATTGGAACGTCGACCGTGTTCGGGGACTTGGTCGCCGCGCCGGAGTAGGTGAGGTACGCCATCGACGCGATCACCGTGATGCCCGCCGCCAGCGCGATCGGGCGCCGCTCGATCCGCCGCTCCGGGCTGCGGTCGTAGAACGGCAGCAGGAACAGCAGGATCATGCAGATCGTCGGCACCCCGATCGTGGCCATCGGGGTCCACTTGGGCACGTTCTTCATGACCCGGAGCACCTCGAACAGGAAGTAGAAGTACCAGTCGGGACGCGGAACGTAGGTGGTGGTCGTCGGATTGGCCTTGGGCCCGGTCTCCGCGCCGAACATCAGCGCGAGGAACACGATCATCAGCAGCACGATCGCCGCCATCACCGAGTCCTTCGCCACGGCGTAGGGGAAGAACGGCTTGCCCTCGTTCTTGACGGTCGAGTATTCGCGGAGGTAGGTCTCCTTCTCGGCCTGGTTCATCTCGTGGCCACCGCTAG
>CATPBV010000188.1 GCA_955652345.1 uncultured Solirubrobacteraceae bacterium
GCCTCGAGCGCGGCCCCTGTCCCCGGGCCGGGCCGCAATGGCTTACGCAGGTCGAGCCCCCGAGCCGCGCACACGAGCTCGACTGCAAGGATCCTCGCTAGGTTCGCGACCACCGCCCTGAGCTTGCGGGCCGCGCCCCACCCCATCGACACGTGGTCCTCCTGCATCGCGCTCGTCGGCAGCGAGTCGACGCTCGCCGGAGCCGCCAGGCGACGGTTCTCGGCGACCATCGCCGCCTGCGCGTAGTGGGCGAGCATCATTCCCGAGTTGACACCGGGATCCGGGCTGAGGAACGCCGGAAGCCCGTGCGACCTTGCCACATCGAGCAGGCGATCGGTTCGCCGTTCGGCGATCGCCCCGACCTCGGCGGTTGCGATCGCCAGGAAGTCGCAGGCGAATCCGACGGGGGCTCCGTGGAAGTTGCCGCACGACTCGACGCGGCCGTCCGGGAGGACCATCGGATTGTCGATCGCCGAGCGCAGCTCCACCGCGGCCACGCGGACCGCGTGCGCGAGCGTGTCGCGCGCGGCGCCCGCCACCTGGGGAGCGCATCGCAGCGAGTAGGCGTCCTGGACTCGGGGGTCGCCCTCGCGATGGCTCGCAACGATCTCGGATCCGGCCAGGAGCGTACGCAGGTTCGCGGCGCTTGCCGCCTGGCCGGGCTGGGGGCGGAGGTCGATCAGCTCCGCGGCGAACGCCCGGTCGGTCCCGAGCAGCGCCTCCACCGACATCGCGGCGGTGACGTCAGCCACGCACAGCAGCCGCCCCAGGTCGTGGTTCGCCAGGACCAGCATCGCGAGGATCCCATCGGTGCCGTTGATCAGCGCAAGCCCCTCCTTCGGGCCCAGGCGAACCGGCTCTATGCCGGCGTCGCTCAGCGCACGTGCCGCCGGCTGCAGGGTGCCGTCAGGCGCCAGCACCTCGCCCTCTCCGATCAACGCGAGCGCGCAGTGCGCGAGCGGCGCCAGATCGCCGCTTGCCCCAAGCGAGCCGTGCTCGGGCACCACGGGCGTGATTCCCGAGGTCAGCATCGCCAGCATCGTCTCGGCGACGATTGGCCGCGCGCCGGAGAAGCCCATCGCCAGGCTTCGCGCCCGCAGCAGCATCATCGCCCGCACTACCTCGCGCTCCACCGGGGGCCCCATGCCCGCCGCGTGGGAGCGGATCAGCGCCTCCTGGAGCCGCTCCCGATCCTCGGCCGGGATCCTGACCATTGCCAGGGAGCCAAAGCCGGTCGAGACGCCATACGCGGGCTCCTTCGAATCGGCCAGCTCCCGGACGACCGCCGCGCTTCGCTCCATCCTCTCCCCTGCCCCTGCGCTCAGCCGCACCTCGGCGCCGGTGCGGGCTACCGCGAGCACATCCTCTGGCGCGATGCCGTCCGGTCCGACCTGCACCTCAGTCATTCGCCAGCACCTCCGCACCGGGGCTGGGGCGAACCTCGATCGCCCCCGCCGGCGGAGTGGCAGTTGGGGGCATCAGCGCGAGCACGCTGCCGCCGAACCCGCCCCCCATGATCCGGGCGCCGAGCGCACCTGACCGCTTGCATTCCCGTACCGCGTCCTCGACCGCGGGCGTCGAAATCTCATAGTTGTCGCGAAGACTCTCATGGCAGTCGTCGAGCAGGCGGCCGACCTGCCGGAGGTCGTGCCGCTGAAGCGCGGCGATCGTCTCGTCGACGCGTTCGTTGTCGCCCAGGACGTGGCGGACGCGCTGGTTGAGCGGGTCGGGAAGCAGGGCCGCCATCTCCGCGGTCGCGTCGCGCAGGCTGTCGATTCCCAGCTGCACGCAAGCCTCGGCGCACTCCGCGCGACGTTCGTTGTAGCCGGATGCGGCGATCTCGTGGGCCTCACCCGAGTCGAGGATGATCAGCCTGAACTCACCGAGCTCGAGGGGGACGGGCTCGACCGACATCGCGCGGAAGTCGATCCGCAGTGCCTTGTCGGGCTCGCCGAACAGCGCCGCCAGCTGGTCGAGTAGGCCGGTCTGGGCTCCAACCCACTCGTTCTCGATCCGCGAGCAGATCTTGGCGAGCTCGATTCGCTGCGGCTCGGTTCCGTCGCCGAGCGCGATCAGCGCAAGCGTGAGCGCAACCTCGAGCGCCGCCGAGGACGACAGACCGCCTCCACGGGGCACGTCGCCGCTGATGTGCAGGTGGGCCCCACGAACGTCGACTCCGGCGCGCCGAAGCTCTGCCACGGCTCCGCGCACGAACGCCCGCCACCCGTCGGCGGGCTGGGGATCGTCGAGCTCGAAGCTGTCCTCTTCGCCCAGGTCGGCGGCGAGCGCCTCGATCCGGCGGGCGTCGAGCGCGTCGCCGCGGACCGTCACGCGCTCGCCAATCGCGAATGGCAGCGACAAGCCGTCGTTGTAGTCCGTGTGCTCCCCGATGAGGTTGACCCGCCCGGGTCCGAAGGCGGTGACGTGCCGGCTGCGCAAGGCCGCGTAGAAACTACTCGGAAACCCAGCCGCGTACGATTGACCAGTGAGCACGGCGCGCGACAGGATCGCCCACTCCGCGATCTGGGCGCTGGGGGCGCTCTTCGGAGCGATGAGCAGCGTGGCGCTGCTGATCGCGGCGGCGGTTCCGGCCATCCTCGGGCTGCTCGCCCTGGGCATCGAGCCGATCCGGGCGCTCCTGCGCCGGCTCGGGCGCCCCGCTAGATAGGGTGCATGCATGTCGAAGCGCCCCGCCTCCACTCTTGGCGAGATCATCCGCCAGCAGCGAGAGCTCGCTGAGATGTCGATGCGCCAGTTCGCGCAGATTGCCGGGATCTCGAACCCATATCTGTCGCAGATCGAGCGCGGGCTGCGTGCCCCCTCGCAGCAGGTGCTCGACGGCATCGCCAGGGCGCTCAAGGTGTCCGCCGATGCTCTATACGAGCAGGCGGGCATGTCGCCCCCGGGGGATGAGCAGCCGCTCGACAGCGCGGTGCTCGACGCGATCGCCGCTGACCCGCGCCTGAGCGCCCGCCAGAAGGCGACCCTGCGGGAGGTCTACGAGGCGTTCGTAGCGGGCGGCCCGGCCGGCCGCAGGCCGTCGCGGTGAGCGGCGAGCTCGCCGGCAGAGCCGCGCTCGTCACAGGCGCCGCCAGTGGGATCGGCAGGGCGGTCGCCGCGCGGCTGCTGGATGGCGGGATGGAGGTGCTGTCAGTCGATCTGCGTCCTGATCAGGGCGGGCCCGGCGTACCGCATCAGGCCGACCTCACCAGTCCGGAGGCGAACGAGCGCGCCGTGGCGGCCGCGCTCGAGCGCTTCGGCCGTCTCGACGTCGTTGTCGCGAACGCCGGGGTGCAGCACGTGGCTCCGATCGAGGAGTTTCCGCTCGAGCGCTGGCAGACGATCGTCTCGCTGCTGCTGACGAGCCCCTTCCTGCTCGCCAAGCATGCCTGGCCGGCGTTGCGAGCGTCAGGCCACGGCCGGTTCGTCGCGATCGCCTCCGTGCACGGCCTCGTCGCCTCGCCGTTCAAGGCCGCCTACGTGTCCGCCAAGCACGGGGTGCTCGGGCTGGTCAAGACGCTCGCGCTCGAGGGGGCGAGCGAAGGGATCACAGCGACCGCCGTGTGCCCGGCATATGTCCGGACGCCCCTCGTCGAGAAGCAGATCGCCGACCAGGCGAAAGCCCACAAGCTCCCCGAGGAGCAGGTGCTGGAGCAGGTCATCCTCGCCCCCCACGCGGTCAAGGAGCTGATCGAGCCTTCCGAGGTGGCCGAGGTCGTGGCGTTCCTGGCCGGCCCGGCCGGACGGGCGTTCACCGGCGTGCCGGTGACGATGGACCAGGGCTGGACCGCTCGTTAGCCCGTCGCTGCGCGGCGAGTACCGGCGAGCGCTGCCACTAGGAGTGCACATGGGTTGCCCGGTTGCCAGCCGGGAAGCGGCTCGATCGTGTCGAACTGGACGAACCCGCGGGCAAGCCAGGCGCTGCCGCGAGGGCCCGCGACGCTCGACGATGACGAAGCCAACGACCGTCGCATCGCCATGTTCGAGCACCCAGCCTTGGTGCCGAGCGAGATCGCGAGGGACCTGATCGGGAACGTCATCGGTGAAGTAGTCCGGGTGGCCAGCGACGATCTTGACGCACTCTGAGGCGTCGCCTGCGCGCGCCCGGCGCACGCGGGTCATCGCGACCGCGTCCGGTCGACCCGTTCGCAGCGACTCATGCCGGCCGGCGGTCAACCCCTGGGCCGCGGCGCGGTCGCTTCCGACCCGTCGAGTGCCGCAGCACCTCGGCCAGCAGCGGCGGCCAGTGCTCGCGCAGCGCTTCGCGGCCCATGAACAGGCCGAGATGGCCGCCGGTCGACAGATAGCGGCTCACCAGCGCTGGCGGCGTGGAGGCATATGAAGCCAGCGCGAAGACCTGATCGGGGGGCGTTATGTGATCGGTGGCGCCCCCCAGCAGCGCGAGCGGCATGCCGATGCGCGCGAGGTCGACGCGTTCGTCTCGAACCTCCAGCTCGCCCTTGACCAGTTCGTTAGCGCAGAACAGATGTCGCACGACCCACAGATAGAAGTCCCCCGGAATGTCCTGGGTGTGCTTGAACCAATCCTCGAACTCCCGGTAGCGACCAACCTGCCGCGGGTCGTCGAGGTTGAGGAGCAGTTCGACCTGCCGCGAGATCTCGGCACCAGGCTGGATCAAGAGGAACCCCGCCAGCATGTGCCGACCCCGAAGGACGCCGCGACCCGCGGCCACCAGCCCCTCATAGAAGCGGATGTCGCCAGCGGGCGCGAGGTATGACATCACCTCTCGGATCACCGGCTCGCCGGCGTGGAAGTCGATCGGAGCCCCCGCGAGCGTCAGCGTGTTGACTCGCTCGGGGCGCAGGGCGGCGTAGATCGTGGCCAGCCACCCGCCCTGGCAGTCGCCGATCAGGTTGACGACGCCGCCGCAGTGGTCGACTGCAAGGTCGAGCACATCGAGGTAGTCATCGATCGAGGTGTCGGCGGTCTCGACGGTGGCGCCGATCCAGTCGAGCGACAGCGCGTGCTCGAGCCCGCTCGCCACGATCGTCTGCATCTGGCTCTGCTCTCCTGAGTAGTCGACGATGCACGAGTCGTGGCCAGCCTGGGGAGGCACCACCAGGGTCGGCACGACCGCGGAGGAGTGCGGCACCGAGAAGTCCCGGAGCCGGGCGATCGGCGTCTCGAACACCGTTTCGTGCGGAGTGGCCCAGCCAGGCGCGCGCCGAGTGCTTGTCAGCTCCAGCCAGCGGACGACGTCGAAGGCCCACGGGCCCGCCCTGACCGTCGCAGCGAGAACCTCGCTCGCGCCGGCAACCATTGCGTCAGCGCCGTCCAGCCAGCTTCCCAGAAAGCCGGACGGGACCGCTGGCAGCGGGAACCTCGGGGAGTGTGCGATCGACGTCAAAACCAGAAGAGCACCGGCGCCGAGCGCCGATGCTCTCCAATTCTGCCCGCTACCGCGGACGGATGCGCCAGAAGCCGGTGTAGCCGGCTGCCGCATGCTGCTATTTCAGCAGGGTACGCGCGACCGAGGTGTACGAAGTCGCGACCTCGCGGGTCACGTCGGCCTGCGCCTCGATGATGCTGTGCAGCCACTCCTGCTTGGTCATGCCCGCCAGCTTCAGCTCGAGGTCAACGGTGCGGTCGACGGCCTTCTCGTAGGCGTCGAGGTACAGATTGCCGGCCTTGCGAGCGGTGGCGAGGAACTGGTCATTGAGCTCCTTCACCTGGTCAAAGGCCGTATCGATCTTTGGGGTGGTCGTGTCTGTCATATCAACTCCTGGGTCGTTTATACGAGCTACTGCTAGCAGATTAGCAGCTAGCGAGCTAATTTGCTAGCGCCCGTTCGCCAGATGTAATGAATCGGGGCCGACGCTTCCGCTTGGGAGCCGCCGGTCGGGATGAGCGCCGAGCTCAAGATCATCGCGATGATCGACCAGCTGCCCACCGCCCAGCCCGGCGCGTTGAGCTGTCCCGGAATGTTCTCCGGCACCCCCGTGGTCACATTCAGGTTCCTCGCCCGTTCTGATGGCCCAGCGCTCGCAGCTGCCAGCGAGTTTGCCGACGTGTCCGAGCCCACCACTCCGTGCGACCCCCTGAGCTTCAGCATCCGCGGGAAGAGCCAGACTCCGCTTCTCCGCGGAGCAGCGTTCCTCCATCGCGTGCAACGCCTCCTCGGCGTCAAGCTCGCGAGTTTGCCCTGATCGGTCGCGATCAGGTCAAGCGCAGAGTTCCCGGATCGCCTCGGCGAAGCTGCGTACGTCGTCCTCGGTCGTGTCCCAGGAGCACATCCAGCGGACCTCGTTCGCTCCGGCGTCCCATACGTAGAACGGGAAGCGCTCCTGGAGCGAGCGCGTGACCTCCTCGGGAATCGTCGCGAACACCGAGTTGGCCTGCACCGGTTTCGTGATCGTGACGCTCGGCAGCCCGCGGACGGCGTCGGCGAGTGCCGCCGCCATCGCGTTCGCGTCCGACGCGCAGCGCCGCCACAGCTCGTCCGTGAGCAGCGCCTCGAACTGCGCCGCCAGGAAGCGCATCTTCGAGGCCAGCTGCATCGACTGCTTGCGCAGGTACTCGAAGCCCTCGGCGAGCCGCGGGTCGAGGAACACGACAGCTTCGGCGCCGAGCAGACCCGCCTTGGTGCCGCCGAACGACACCAAGTCGACGCCGACCTCGTGCGTGATCCCCCTGAATGGCAGATCGAGCGCCGCGGCGGCGTTGCTCAGCCGCGCGCCGTCAATGTGTAGCAGCAGCCCATTCGCGTGGGCGTGCTCGGCGAGCGCCCGCAGCTCCTCCGCCGTGTACACGGTTCCGACCTCGGTGCACTGCGAGACCGACACGAGACGCGGTTGCACGGCGTGCTCGTCACCGACGCCGACGATCCGCCTCTCGACGAGCTCCGGGGTCAGCTTGCCGTCGTCGGTCGCTACGGTCAGCAGCTTGGCTCCGGCGATCGACTCCGGCGCCCCGCATTCGTCCACGTTCAGATGCGAAGTGTGCGCGCAGATGACAGCTTCCCACGGCCGACAAGCAGCCCGGACGCACATCACGTTGGCCCCGGACCCGCCCCACACGAGAAACGCTCTCGCATCCGGCGCGAACTGGTCCGCGAGCAGCCGCTGGATTCGCTGGCTGTAGTCATCGTGGCCGTATCCCATCGCGTGTCCATCGTTGACGCGCGCGATCGCCGCGAGCACGTCCGGATGGACGGGCGCGTTGTTGTCCGACGCGAACCACCGGCGGGCGCTCACGCGGCGAGCTTAGTGCTTCGGACCGCCGCCTCGCTCGAGGGTGCATAGCAGTCACGGGCCGGGGCGGGCGGCTTGCTTACCGTGTTACGCACGTCACTTGTGCATGGCGCGTCACGACTCCTCCGCACGACCGAGCGTGACGTGTTGTGCACAGAGAAACCCATGCCGAACCTTTGGGTTGTCGCCCCGAAATCTGGTGCGTCGTCCGGGAGATCGGCGTGGTGCGGATGCGAGCGTCCCAAACCTTGCCACACTCGTGTCAAGGTTTGCCCCAACGCTGGTAGCATGCGGCAGATGCGCGATTTCCTCGCCGCGGTCCGTGAGCGCGTCGTCGTCTACGACGGCGGCATGGGAGCGACGCTCGAGCAGTTCGACCTCAGCCTCGAGCGCGACTACCGGCTCCCCGGCCGCTGCCACGAGGCACTCGTACTGAACCGCCCGGATGTGATCGAAGGCGTCCATGCATCGATGCTCGACGCCGGGGCCGAGGTGCTCGAGACCGACACCTTCCAGGGCTCGCGGCTGAAGCTGGCCGAGTGGGGGCTCGAGGACCACACCGCCGAGATCAACCTGAAGGCGGCTGAGATCGCTCGTCGCGCCGCGGGTGAGCACCGGTTCGTCGCGGGCTCGATCGGCCCGACCGGCTACCTCCCCGCAAGCGACGATCCGACGCTCGGAGCGATCTCGTTCCGGGAGCTCGTGGCGGTCTTCGAGGAGCAGGCGCAGGGTCTCCTCGCAGGCGGCGCGGACCTGATCATCATCGAGACCGCCCAGGACATCCTCGAAGTGAAAGCCGCGGTCTTCGGCGTTCGCGAGGCATTCACTCAGACCAACCGCACCGTCCCGATCCAGTGCAGCGTCTCGCTGCTCCCCCAAGGCGGCAAGATGCTGCTCGGCACGGACATCAGCGCGGTCCTGGCAACCCTGGAAGCGCTCGAGGTCGACGTGATCGGGCTGAACTGCTCGACCGGTCCTGAGGACATGCGGGATGCGATCCGCTTCCTCGGCGAGTACTGCCCCGTGCCGGTGCATTGCATCCCGAACGCGGGCCTGCCACTTCAGGGCCCGCAAGGCGAGACGATTTTCCCTGAGAAGCCCGGACCGCTGGCGGACGTCCTCGGCGAGTTCGTCGAGCGCTACGGCATCTCGATCGTCGGCGGGTGCTGCGGTACCACGCCGGCTCACATCGAGGCGATCGCGGAGCGCGTCAAGGGACGCGCTCCCGCTGTTCGCCCCGACCCGAGAGCGCCTCACATCAGCTCGATGATCGAGGCCACGCCGCTGGTCCAGGACCCCACTCCCACGCTCGTCGGCGAGCGGGTCAACTCGCAGGGATCGCGCAGGGCCAAGGAGCTGCTGCTTGCCGACGATTACGACGGTCTGGCGGTGGTCGCCGAGGACCAGGTGTCCGGCGGTGCGCACGTGCTCGACGTGTGCGTCGCCCTCACCGAGCGCCAGGACGAGGGCGAGCAGATGCGCCAGGTGGTCAAGCGGATCTCGCTCACGCAGCCCGCCCCGATCCAGGTCGACTCGACCGAGCCCGAGGTGATCGAGGCGGCGCTCGAGCACATCCCCGGCCGCGCGATCGTCAACTCGATCAACCTCGAGGCTGGACGCGCGAAGCTCGATCGCGTGGTCCCGATCGCCAAGGCCCATGGAGCGGCGCTGATCGCGCTCACGATCGACGAGGTCGGGATGGCGAAGACCGCGGAGCGCAAGCTGGAGGTCGCCAAGCGGATCACCGAGCTGTGTTGCAGCGAGCACGAGCTCGACCCGCAGACGCTGATCTTCGACTGCCTGACGTTCACGCTCACGACAGGCGATGAGGAGTGGCGGCCCAGCGCGGTCGAGACGATCGAGGGAATCCGCCGGGTGAAGGCCGAGATCCCGTGGGTCAAGACCTCGCTGGGAGTCAGCAACGTTTCCTTCGGAGTCGGCCTCCCCGCCCGCGGAGTGCTGAACAGCGTGTTCCTGCACCACTGCGTGGAGGCCGGACTCGACCTCGCGATGGTCAACCCCAACCACATCACCCCGTATGCAGAGATCTCCACGGAGGAGCGCGAGCTCGCCGACGACCTCGTGTTCGATCGCCGAGATGACGCGCTCGAGCGCTTCATCGCGCACTTCGAGTCCAAGGGAGACGTCGAGCAGGAGACCCAGGCCGCCGACCCGACCGCGGGCATGGAGCCCGAGGAGGCGCTCCATTTCCACATCCTGCGCCGCAAGAAGGAGGGCGTCGAGGACTGGATCGACCGCAGCGTCGAGAAGATCGGCGCGGTGCCGACGCTGAACGGCGTGCTGCTGCCCGCTATGAAGGAGGTGGGCGACAAGTTCGGCGCCGGTGAGCTGATCCTCCCGTTCGTGCTTCAGTCGGCCGAGGTGATGAAGCGCGCCGTCGCTCGGCTCGAGCGCTACCTCGACAAGCTCGAGGGCTACACGAAGGGCACGGTCGTCGTGGCCACGGTGTTCGGCGACGTCCACGACATCGGCAAGTCGCTCGTCAACACGATCCTCACGAACAACGGCTACACGGTGATCGACCTGGGCAAGCAGGTTCCGATCGGGACGATCGTCGACGCCGCGATCGAGCACGACGTGACCGCGATCGGCCTCAGCGCGCTGCTCGTCTCGACTTCCAAGCAGATGCCGGCGTGCGTCCAGGAGCTCCACGCGCGGGGGCTCCAGTTCCCTGTGCTCGTCGGAGGCGCAGCGATCAACCGGAACTTCGGGCTGCGGATCCTCTATCCCGATGGCCTGGACTCCGACGAGGTCTACGAGCCGGGCGTGTTCTACTGCAAGGACGCGTTCGAAGGCCTGGCGAAGATGGACGAGCTGATCGACGACGACGCCCACGAGGCGCTGGTCCGCAAGACCCGCCAGGCCGCCCGCGAGCTGCGCGAGCAGCCGGAACGCCCCCAAGAGGACCTTCCGCCATTCGACGACGCGTCGGTCCGGAGCGCCGCGAGCACGGAGAACCCGATCCCCGAGCCGCCGTTCTGGGGCGTCCGGGAGATCGAGATCGACATGGACGAGCTCTACCACCACCTCGACACCCACGTCCTGTTCAAGCTCCACTGGGGCGGTCGCGGCGTCAAGGGCGAGGAGTGGGTCCGGCTGGTGGCGGACGATTTCAAACCACGGCTCGAGCGGATGTGGCGCGAGCAGGCCTACCTCCATCCTCGCGCGCTACTCGGTTACTTCCCCTGCAACTCCGACGGCAACGAGCTGATCGTGTGGGATCCACAGGCGCCGGGCGAAGTCGAGCTCGAGCGCCTGGTGTTCCCGCGCCAGCCCAAGCACGATCGGATCTGCCTGTCCGACTTCTACCGCCCGCTCGTCAGCGGGACGCCCGACGTGGTCGCAATCCAAGCCGTGACCGCCGGGGACGAGGTCACCGAGCTGATGGCCGCACTCGAGCGCGAAGGGGAGTTCGCCGAGCAGCTGTTCGTCCACGGGCTGGGCGTGCAGACGGCGGAGGGTCTTGCGGAGTGGCTTCACGCGCGCGTCCGCGACGATCTCGGGATCGGCGCCGGGCAGGGCCGGCGCTATTCGTGGGGATACCCGGCATGCCCCGAGCAGTCGGAGCATGAGAAGGTCTTTCGTCTGCTCGATGCTCCCCAGATCGGCCTGCAGCTCTCAGGGGGATACGCGATCGAGCCCGAGCAATCGACGCTTGCGATCGTCGCGCACCATCCGCAGGCCGTGTACTTCGGGATGAAGTCCGGGTTCTTGCCACGGACCGCGAAACAGGCGGCGGACGAGCTGATCGCCGGAACCGGCAAGGACCCCGCGCGCCTGTCGGAGCTCAGCGACGCGGAGCCGCTCGAGGCGGGGACGGAGGCCGGCGAGGACGAGCCGGCGATGGCCCAGGCTTAGATCCGCTGGGCGGGCTTGAGGTTCCGGGCGCGTGTCGGGGATTCGAGGAGGCCGAGGTAGGCCTCCCGATATCGCGCCGCGACCACATCCCAGCCGAGGGCGGGCTCGATCCTCGCCCGGCAATGGGCGGCGATCGACTCGAGTCCGGCGGGATCATCCAGCAGGGCGTTGACCGCGGCAGCTAGCCCGGCGGGACTGCTGTCGCGGGCGATCAGCCGCCGGTCGATCGGCTCGAGCAGCTCTGGGATCGCCCCCACAGGCGTCCCGACCACGGGCGTTCCGCAGGCCAGCGCTTCGCCCACGGCCAGCCCGAATCCCTCGAGCCTGATTGTCGGGATCACCACCAGCGTGGCGCGGCGATAGCAGTCAACGAGCGTGCGGTCGGATACCTGTCCCAGGAAGCCGACCTGGCGCGAGACGCCAAGGCCAGTCGCGAGCGCGCGCAGCTCGGCCTCCATCTCCCCGGTGCCCGCGATCTGGAGGGATGCCCCAGGGTGGCGGCCCAGGATCTCGGGCAGGGCGCGTAGGAGCCTGTCGACGCCGGTGCGGGGAGTCAGGCGCCGCGCGGTGAACAGCATCGGCGAGCGCGGATCGGGCTCGCGCGCATCGGCGTCCGGCGCGAACCGGTTGACGTCTATGCCGCCCGCCAGCAGCTCCGCCCGCTCTGCGCTCGTCCGGTTGAGCTCGGCCAGCTGGCCGCGCATGAACTCGCTGAGCACGAACGTCTGACGCGACCGGCCGACCACGATCCGCTCGCTTGCGCGCACCGCCGCGACCGCGGGCGGCTGCAGCGCCACCGGCAGCCGGTAGGTCTCCTGGCGCTCGTCCAGCAGCTCACGCCACAGCGGGGCGTGAAAGGTGTAGACGAACGGGATCCGCGCGAGCGCCAGAGGGAGCGCCGTCGGCGCAAAGTGGCAGTGAACGACGGTTTCCGGGCCGCGCGCGCGCCGGACGGGTGAAAGCACCCCACGGGCCGAGCTGACCGGATAGAACGCAGCGAACAGGGGGTTGTGCTTGGAGGGCACCGAATGGCGGATGATCGTCACGCCATCGGCCGCCGTCTCCCTTGCGGGCGCGTCGGCGCTGGCGCGCTTGGCGAGCACGATCGCCTCGCAGCCCGATTGGGCAAGCGCCGTCGCGAGCTCCCGGACGTAGCGGGGAAGCCCGCCCACCTTGTCGGGAATGATCGTGTTCGATACGAGGATGACCCTCACGACAGCGCCCCAACCGTGCGCGGCGCGCCCATGGCGGCCTCCACCCAACGTGGCCAGCGCGACTCCCACCGGTTGTCCACGGCCCATCTGCGCCGGGCCTCGGACGCCTCGGGATCTGCGCCGACCACCCCGGCGGCGAACTCAGTCGCCGTGGCAGCTTCGATCACCCCAACGGCGTCGACGTGCGCACGCTCGCCGAGCGCGCCGGGAGTGCAGACGATCGGCCGGCCGCGCGCGGCGTAGTCGTAGAGCTTCATCGAGTCTTGACCGAGCGAGAGCTCAGCGCGGTGCGGCGCGATCAGGACCCGGCCGCGATCGAGCGCCTCCGCAAGCCGAGCTCGGTCGATCGGCCCGTGCCAGCTCGCTCGACCTCGGTGCTGCCTAAGCAGCTGCTCCAGCTCTCCAGCCGGGGCGCTTCCCCGGCGGGCGTACCGGCATTCCCCGTAAAGCTCGACGGACCAGTCCCCCAGACGGTCGAGCACGGCCGCGAGAAGCGGCGCGTCGAAACGCTCCGAGAGGGTCCCGGCGTACACCATCCGGAGCTCGCTCGCCGGGGGACCTAGCGGCGACTCGAGGAGCTCCTCGGCGGCGCCATTTGGAACGACGCTGATGGCAGCGCCTGGGAACGCATCGACCAGCCGCGCAGAGGTCAGCACCACCGCATCTGCGTCTCGCGCGATCCGGCGATAAAGAGCATCGAATGCACGTGCCCGGCGGGGGATCAGCGCGCGCCAGTCATCGGCGCAGTCGAACACCCGCCTCGCTGCTGGCATCGCGCTTACTGCCGGCCATTGCCAGGGCTGGGTCGCCACCACGACGGACCGTGCATCGCCCGGTGACCCTCCGGAGGCGTCCTCGACGTCCCGCAGCACCGCACGCAGACTCCTCCGCAGCCGCCGCGCGTCGATCGTCTGTGCCAGGTCCGAGACGTGGCCGGGGACGAGGGTGGCCTGTGGCAAGACGCACACGCCAGGCGGCTCTTCGCTCATGACTTGGCGCAGGCCGGCGATCCAGGCTCGGCGGGTTCGCGAGCCGGCCAGGGCGCGGATGTCCGCCGGCGCCTCGATGAGCACCACCTGATGACCCGCCCGCGCGGCGCTCGCTGCGATCGCGTGCTCGCGCCGCACCGCCGGGAGCCACGCGCTCTTCGAGCAGATCACGATCGTCACTGGGAACTCTGGCACAGCTCTAGCAGGATCAACTCGGTGTCGCCGGCCGACCGGCTCCACGTCGCGCCGGCGGCATGAGTCCGCGCGCCCGTCGACAGCGACGCGCGGACCCCGAGGAGCTCCAGCTGGTCGAGCTTCTCGGTGACAGCCTCCACGAGGCGGGGAACCGCCCAGCCGCTGCGCCCTTCCACGATCGTCTCCGGGAGGCCTCCCTCGGCCGCAACGATCACGGGCGAGCCGGCCGCCTGGGCCTCGAGCGAGGCGAGCCCGAACGGCTCCCGCTGGGCCATGTACACGGTCGCCTGCGCTGAGGCGTAGGTGTCCGCGAGCTCGGCTTCGGAGATGCCAATCCGGATCGTCAGCTCAACTCCGTCCTCCCGCGCGAGCGCCTCGAGGCGTCCAGCCTCGCGTTCGTCGTTCGCCGGCGCGACGACTATCACCGGCCATTTGACCTTGGCGCGAGCGGCAGCGGCGATCGCGAGATCATGCCCCTTGCTCGGGATCAGTGCCCCCACCGAGAGTATGTGGGTGGGGGCTCGCGCGGGGGCGGCGAGGCACGGCTCGCTTGCCCCCATCGGGATCACGACGGCATCCCGGCCGTAGGAGCGCTCGATCTCCCCGGCGGTGAACGACGAGTTGGTCGCGATCCGCGTGGCACACGCGACGCCCCGCCGATCGAGCCACCGCTGAGCGGAGTACAGCGGTGCGTAGGCGGGACGCGTGACCCAGCTCCGTGACCCCACGGCGGTTGGGTCGTAGTCGACTCTGCGTGGCTCATCGCAGAAGTACAGGGAAGGAGCAACGCGGTCACGCAACGCCGCGGGTGACTGAAGGTAGCGGCATGGGTTTGCATAGACGACGTCCACGCCGAGGCGACGAAGCACTCGTGCCGCGCGACCCCAGGCCCGCAGTAGCCCCACGAGGTCTGTGTAGCGAAGTGGCGCCCGCAGCGGCCGCGCGACCCTCGGCGCGCTCGGGCGGTGCGTGACCACATGGGCGTCGGCTCGCACCGGCGTTGCCGTGCCAAGACACACCTCTACCACCTGAGCCCGGAACCTCGACATCTGCTCGCTCATACGGCGGTGAGCGCCGCCGGGCGCGAGGTTGTGGATCACTCCGATGAGCACGCCACGCACTCCTTCAGCCACAACTCGGTGCACAGCAGCCCGAACAGGACGTCGCCTGCTGCAAATCGGCCGGCGGCGTGGCGGTCGATCAGCCGCTCGAGGGCATGCGGCTCGACGTAGGCGTGCGTCTCGGCGTCGTTGTCGAGCAGCAGCTCGCGAAGGACCGCTCCGCCATCGCTCGCCATCCACTGGTTTGCCGGTGTGGGATAGCCGCGCTTTCGCTGCGCCTGCGCGATCTGGCGCTGGCCTGCGTCGGACAGGTAGGAGCGCAGCGGTGCTTTTGTGCGCCCGCCTCGGATCTTGTAGTCGCCGGGAAGCCGGAAGCACAGCTCGACCAGGCGGTGGTCGAGGTATGGAAGCCGGCTCTCGACGGAGTGCGCCATGCTGATCGCGTCGCCGTAGTGAAGGAACCCGGGGAGCAGGTCGCGCGTGAAGTCCTGGATCAGGCGCCGTCGCAGACGCTCCGAGCCGCGGTGGTCCCCGATCGTCGCCTGGCCCTCAGGCCTGGTCGGCGCAGTGGGTCTACGGATCGCTGCACCCGCACCCCGGCGTCGCTGATCGTAAGCCCGCGCGAGCGGGATCAGCTCGGCCAGCGAGTCGGCCGCGACCCGGCGGCCCGGGAACGCGCCTAGAATGCCACGAGCGGCGAGCAGGGCCTCGCCGGCTGCTCGAGCGCTGCGCTCCTGCAGCGCCCTGCTGAGACCGTCGATGATCGCCGCGGCGAGATGGGTTGAGTAGCCCCCGAGGATCTCATCCGCGCCTTGACCCTCGAGCAGCACCTTCACGCCGTCGCCATGAGCGGTCTGCATGATGCCCCATAGCGGGAACACCGCCGGCGAGATACCGGGGCCGTCCATGTGCCAGACGACCGAGCGAAGCACGGACAGCAGATCCCAATCCGCGGCCGGGACCTCGCGCACAGTGCTCCGGCCGCCGCGCCCGGCTGCCACGAGCGCCGCGTCGCGCTCGTCCATGCGCGCCCCGCTGGCATCGCGCTCCTCGTAGACGGACGTGTAGGCACGGATCTCGGGCTCGGGTCCGAGCGCCCGGCGCATTGCGGTGAGCAGCGCGGTTGAATCGAGCCCACCGGACAGCGTGATGCCGAGAGGGACGTCGCTGCGCAGCCGGATGCGGACTGAATCTTCGAGCGCCGCCTCGAACTCACGCTTGGCCTGCGTCCAGCTCAGCGCGCCGTCTCGGTCTGGATCGGGGAACCGCCAGAATGACTCGGGTGCGATGTCCGTGTCCCCGGGCCGCACCGTCGCGCGGTGCGCCGGCGGGAAAACGCTGATCCCCTCATAGAAGCTGCGGCCATCGACATATAAGAGCCGCTCCGAGAGCAGGCGCGCGATTGAGACCTCATCGGGCCGGCGAAGGTGGGGATAGAGCTCGAGGAGGACCTTGGGCTCGGAGGCGAACGCGATTCCGCCCCTGACAGGGGAGAAGAACAGTGGCTTTATTCCGAACCGATCGCGGCTGACGAACGCGCTCTGATCGCGCGGGTCCCAGACCACGAACGCCCACATCCCGTTCAACCGGCTGAGGCACTCCGAGCCCCACTCGAGATAGGCCCGGAGCAGGACCTCGGTGTCAGAGCGGCCGGCGAACCGGTGGCCGTGCGCCTCGAGCTCGTGGCGAAGCTCGATGTAGTTGAAGATCTCGCCGTTGAAGACGATCGTCACGCCGGTCTGCGCATCGGCGAGTGGCTGATGCCCGGGTTCGCCCACGTCGATGATGGCGAGGCGGCGGCTGGCCAGCCACGCGCCCTCGGTCCGGAAGCACCCCGCGTCATCTGGCCCGCGATGACGCATCGTGTCACGAGCCTTGACGCCTAGAGTCTGCTCGGGCAGGTCGGTCCCTATGACACCAGCGATGCCGCACATCGACGCCGAAGCTTCCCTTGTAGGCCGCTCGGGCAGCGACGCCCTCGCGAGACGAAGGATTGCAGTTCTGACCGAGATGGACCCGTGGAGCCCCTCCACCCGCCACCGGGCGCTCCAGTATGTACCCAGACTGCGCGACCTGCTCGGCACTGTCGACGTGTCGCTTGCGGGAGACACGCTCGATCGACGGCCGGGACGCGTCGGTCAGCTTCGCTATTTCTCCGAGCACGCGGCCCGATACGTTCACCGCGGCCTGGCGGTGCGCCGGCTCATCGGCGGCTACGACGCCCTCCTCGTGCAGCGCGGGCTGTATCCGCTCGGTCCAGGCGCGATCGTCCAGGCATTGCGAGGGTACGCCGGGCGGATCGTGGTCGACGTCGACGACGCCCTGTGGGCGCCCCCGCCCTCGGTGCAGAGCAAGGGCGCGCTCGGCAGGTGGCTGTATGGACCCCAGCAGCAGCTTTCGCTTCTGCGCCGAGCCGACGAGGTGATCGTCAGCACGGAGGCGCTGGCGGAGATGTTGCCGCCGGACACGCGCCGGCCGGTCGTGCTGCCGACGGTGCCCGACCCGGCGCGCTACACGCCAGCTCCTCAGCGCGACGAGCGTCCGGTGGTGGTCGGATGGGCAGGCACCGTCGGCGGACTCGACTTCCTCGACCCGCTGGCTCCCGTGCTCGACCGACTGCGTCGGGAAGGAAAGATCGAGGTCGAGATCGTGTGCTCGACACCATGGCTGCCCTGGGCGTCGTTTCGCCGCTGGCGCCTGGAGGAGGAAACCGCGGTGTTTGGCGATTTCGCGATCGGAATCATGCCGCTCCCGGATCATCCCTACGCCTGCGCGAAAGCGGGATTCAAGCTACTCCAGTACATGGCCGCCGGCCTGCCGGTCGTCGCCAGCCCCGTCGGCGTCAACCGCAAGCTAGTCGAAGATTCGGAGGCCGGCTTCCTGGCCGAGCGGCCGGACGAGTGGGAGGCGGCGCTCCGAGAGCTCGCCCGGAGCGCCGAGCTCCGGGCGCAGATGGGCGCGAGCGGTCGCGCCTTCGTCGAGCGCTACGCCGATCTGGACGCGCACGCAGCGACCCTGTCCCGTCTGCTCGCAGGCTGAGATCGGTTGCATCGGATCGCGCACGCCGGAACAGGCGGGCTGAACCTGCGGCGACTTCAGGTCCGTCTATGGCGCGGCGAACTGCAGGCAATGAAGGGTGGGAGGGCGATCTGCCGCGAAATGCCCTGGAAAACCGCAAGATTTGACGGCGACGATAGGTCCCCTCGGTTGGACAGAGCGCCTTCGCGCTTGAACGCCCGCCAGCGTGCGTAATGCGTCAAGTTGCGTGTCCGAGCGCAAGCCTGCCGCGCCATGCACACATCAGGTGCGTAACGCGTCACGCGTGCGCAGGCACACGCATCCTGACGCGTTTTGCACCCTACTTTCGGCACATCGAGATACCTCTAGACGCCGCGCGATCCGTCCAGCGTCCACGTGAACCGCTTGAGCGACGGGGGGCAACCGTCGAGTCCAGGTTGCATGGCGTCGGGAAGGGCGGCTGATTCATGCACCGGTGTGGCAGCGAGGCTGGCGCGCAAACTAGGGCTGATAGCGCTCGCATGGCTGGTGCTGGGAGCCGCCAGCCCAGGTCGCGGCGCCGCGGATGTGGCGGCGGCGCCCCAGTCGGTCGCACTCCTCGCGGCCGAGCTCAGCGCGTACTCCGGGCCCCTGGGGCCCTACCGCGGCGGCACATGGACGACGCCCAACACGATCTGCTGGGCGTGTAACCAAGGAGGACCCGCGACCGCGGCGGCGACTCTATTCAGGCTCACGAGGCGCTCGCAACCGAACCTGCTGAGCGAGGCGGTAGGCACGATCGACACCGCGATCGCGACCCGCCAGCGGACCGATGGCGCGTTCGCCGGGCCCTCGGGCGACTCGCAGTCTGCGGAGATTGCCACGATGTTCTTCACCGTCGAGGAAGGCAGCACCTACCTGGAGCTTGCGCCCGTGCTGGATGCGGCTCGCCGCGCGCGCTGGCAGGCGTCGATCGCCGCGGCGGCGACCTACCTGATCCGCCACGGAAACCTCACCTGGTACACGAACGGCAACATCAACCTCGGCAACGCCTTGCTGTTCTACCTGGCCTGGCGCGCGACCGGCGCCCCGGCGTTCTCAGCCGCCTACCAGCAGGCGCTGCGCTTCGCGCTCAGGCCGCCGCCGAGCCAATGGCCCGGGCGAGGACTCGTGATCGTCAAGGCACCGACTCGCAGCGACGGGTCAGACGGAGCTGGATTCCTCACCGAGACGGGCCCGGGTGGCACTGGCTTCGACGCGGAGTACACCGAGCTCCAGCTCGACTTCGCGAGCCGCCTGTATCTGGTGTCGGGCGACCCACGGGCCCTGAGGCTCGCCAACCTGCTCGTGAACACGCTGCTGCCGCGAATCAGCTCGAGCATGATGCTCGATACGAGCCACGGCACGCGGCACACAGAGGCAAGTCGCTCGGTACCGGTGATCACCTCGGCGTTCGCCGTACTCGGCCTCCACGGCTGCCGCGCTGACCTCGTGCCGCTGATCCTGCCCGAACTGCGCCAGCTGCAGCAGGCCTACTCCGAGGAGTGGAACAACTACGGAGAGGTCTACCGGCGAGCGCTCGGCCTGGACGTCGCCGTGATCGCCCTCGCGACCGCCGGCCCGGTGCCGGAC
>CATPBV010000189.1 GCA_955652345.1 uncultured Solirubrobacteraceae bacterium
GTGCGCGGTCAGAGACGTCCGTTGTCGCGTAGCCAGATCAGCGCGCGGATCGTGACGTTGCCGCGCCAGTCGGTCGTTTGTGCCGGCGACCACGCCAGCCAGTCGAACAGCCAGCCGCCGTCTTCCTGCTGGTCGCGTCACCGGCGCAGAGCTCGAGCGCGCCGGCTTCACGATTGAGCACTGCGAGCGCTTCAGCTTCATCCCTGGTCCACCCGTCCCTTCGATACCGCACATCCTTGGTGTCGCGCGACGCGGCGCCAGGGCGTGAACACGATCACCGCAGCTACGCCCGTGGCACCAAAAGGACGCTAACGGCGGAACGCCCGCAGCTCTGCCGGTTGCAACGAAAGCCGCTGTAAGGCGCCGGTATTGTTGGCCCGAGTGAGCGAGATCCCTCGCGAGCGACTTCGTACTCTGCGCGACCGTGAGGCAAAGCGTTTCGCTGAGTTGCGGCCGCGCGGTCGTCAGGTTCTCGAGCGCGCCGTCGCGAACATGCCGAACGGTGTGCCAACGTCGTGGATGGTGACCCTCTATGACCATCCACCGATCGTGGTGAAGTCTGGAAACGGCGCCACCTTCACTGACATCGACGGCAACGCCTATTTCGACTTCAACCTCGCCGACACGAGCATGTTCACAGGGCATGCCGTCGAGGCGATCGTCCGGGCTGTGGTCGAGCAGGCGCGGGCGGGGACTCAGTTCCTGTTGCCCGTTGAGGACAGCGTGGAGGTCTCAGTCGAGCTCGCGCGCCGGTTCGGTCTCCCGTTGTGGCAGTTCACGCTCTCGGCTACGCAGGCCAACACTGAGGCAATTCGCGTGGCTCGCGCCTTCACCGAGCGTAGCGGTGTGTTGATGTTCGATGGTAAGTACCATGGCCACGCCGACGAGCTGCTCGGCGAACTCGACGCGGGCAGGGTCGCGCCCGAGGGGCTGGGCGTTCCGGCAGACGCGACGCGGCACGTACGCCTCGTTCAGTACAACGATCTTGAAGCCGTCCAGGCCGAGTTGTCCAAGGGCGACGTAGCCTGCGTTCTGGTCGAGGCCGCCGTCACCAACTGCGGCGTGATCCAACCGGCTGAGGGCTTCCACACAGCGCTGCGGCAGCTCGCCTCAGAGAACGGGGCGTTGCTGGTGGTGGACGAGACCCACACGCTTGTGGCCGGTCCAGGTGGACTCACCGGCCGCTGGGGGCTCCACCCCGACATCCTGGTGATGGGCAAATCAATCGCCGGCGGGATCCCGCTCGGTGCCTATGGGATGACCGCGGCCGTCGCACGCGTGCTCGACCACCGCCCGTCAGCATCCTTCGGCGAGGAGGTCGCGACGGGAGGCACGCTGTTCGGCAATCCCCTCTCGCTAGCAGCCGCGCGGGTCACCCTCGCGGAGGTGCTCACTGACGACACGTACGTGCACACAGCGACGTTGGGCCGATCGCTGGCCGACGGCATCGAGGCCATCGCCACCGAGCACGGGTTTGGGTGGCGGGCCCACCGGCTGTTTAACCGCTCTGGGTACACGCACGCTCCTGAACTCCCTTCAAACGCGCTGGAAGCGCGGGCGACTTTCGACCGCGAGCTCTACAACCTGCAGCGGCTGTACATGGCCAACCGCGGGGTCTGGGACGCGATCGACAGCGCCGGCCCCGCCTGCGGGATACAGAGCAGCAAAACCGACGTGGCGCGCTATCTCGAAGTCTTCGACGGGTTCCTACACGACGTCACACATCGGCGCTCGTAGGCAGCCACATCTCGGATTGTGCTCGGCGCGAGGAATCTGTCCTCCTCGATCGTCGGGTCCGGCGGATACTGCCAGCCCTTCGTTGACCTCGGGATCACCTCTGTGTATCTCTCTGCCGGCAATTGCCTCCCAAGTAGGTGCAAGCGGCCATCCGAGTTCTTCCGTAACAATGCGAAGCGTGCTCGTAACGCAAAGCAAGTCCGGATATGCCGAGACTGCTAGGCGGCTGATCGGGGCGATCACGAGTCGCGGCTTGACCGTGTTCGGACAGATCGATCATGCCGCGGCGGCACGCGACGCGGGCTTGGAGCTCGCAGCCGAGGGGGTCGTGCTCTTTGGCAACCCTCGAGCCGGAACGCCACTGATGCAAAGTGATCCGCGGATTGGTATCGAGCTCCCCCTGCGAATCCTCGTCTGGGAAGACGGTGACAGCGCGCTGCTGGGCTACAACGATCCGCGTGAGCTCGCCGCACGATACGACGTCAAACCGCACCACGCGACCCTCGAGACGATGTCGACGCTGCTGGCGGCGCTCGTCACAGAGGCAGCCGGCTAGCAACTGACGAAATCGGAATCAGAAACTCGGGCGTGCACCGCGGCCACGCGCCGCCAGGTTCAGGTCTTGATGTCGCGCACGTACCACCAGATCGAGCGGCGATCGGATTTGCGAGAAGCAGACCAACGAGTAGCCTCGCTCGGGTGGCAAGGAATCAGATCGTTGTCCTCGACAATCTTCGCGAGGTCACGTTCTCATTCGAGGACATGCTGATTTACCACGGTGGCGGCTCGCCCGGCGGCGTGGCCCACGCGTTCAAAGTGCTGGAACGCGCGCTGCCGTTGCTCGACATCGCGGGCCGGGTGGAGCGCCGCAAGATCATCATCGAGACGGCGTTCAGCGGCCCAGGCGCGCGTGACGCCTTCGAGCTAGTCACCCGCGCCGTGACCGAACGGCGATTCATACTCGACCCGTCGCTCACGCGGCCCGCATACGGACGCGCCCGTGAGCGGTTCGTCTTCCGCCTGCGCTATCGCGAACGCGCCGCGATGTTGACACTGCGCGAGGGATTCGTGACCGAGCAGTTCATCGACCTAACGAGGCGAAAGAGCCGGACTGGCGACGAAGAGCATCAGCTGGCCGCAATGAAGGCCAACATGGCCACGCTGGTAATGGCGACGGCCGCCGTAGACGTCTACGACGCTGCGACAGAGCGGAATGACCAGCCGGTTCCTATATGAGCTTGACCACCTTCGGGTACTGATCGCTTCGCTGCTCCGGCGCTCCGAAATGTTCAGGCTTGGGTTGGTGCCACGACAACGGGTGGCACAACAACCTCTGGACTCGCGCTAGGCCTGCCTGCGACGAGTCTGTCGGTGATCGCCCACGCCGCGTAGCTGAGCGCGCCAACGATGCCGGTGATCGTCAGCAGAACGCCGGCGGCCGCGGTCGCGGCGACGCCGTTGGCGCCAAGGATGAGGACGGCTGCAGCGGGCCCCGTACTTGGTCCAATCGGAAGCTGCCCGACTGTGAACATCACGATCAGGAGGGCCATGGCGTCAAAGATCGAAACGTGCACGCCGAACGCACGCAGCATCAGCCAGTTGCGCGCGACCTGCGCGCAGACCGCCAACAAAGCGAACGTGATCAGGCGACCTCGACTCTGCAAGCGCAAGATTGCGAGCCCCGCCCAGAGTCCCGTCCGACGGCATTCCGAGACCCGACGCAGAGCCGCGACGAGACCGGTCGCGACCCCGACAACGATCACTGGAACCCACCACGGGACGCCGAGCGGTGCGATCAGCGTAAAGGAGAAGACCGCCACAAGCGCGAGCTCGACGGTGATGATCGGAACCTCAGCGGCCATGAGCGCCGGGACACGAGGAGAGGTCTTCGGCGCGGCGCGGCGCAGCGAAGCGATCCGCGCGGCCATCCCGACCGATCCGTTCAACACGCTCGCCACGTA
>CATPBV010000190.1 GCA_955652345.1 uncultured Solirubrobacteraceae bacterium
CCGCAACAAGTCCGTAGTCGCTTTCGTCAAAAGGCTCAGCAGTTCGACGACCTCTATGACGATCAGCGCCTGACGACACGAACGCTGCGCGCGGGCCTGTTTCGCCGTCGCCAGCTTGCGATCGACACCGTCCGCGCATACGGCCAACCACGGGTCCTCGACGTCGGCTGCGGCTCGGGCCGGATCGGGGAGCTCGCGATCGAGACCGGTGCCTCGGAATATCTCGGGGTCGACTTCTCAGAGACGATGATCGAGCTCGCGCAAGCTCGCCTCGAGCGGTTTGGCCCGCGGGCGAAGCTGCTGATCGCGGACTTCCTGACGGCGCCGATCGATGGGCCCTTCGACGTGATCCTGGCACTGGGGCTGTTCGACTACACGCCGGAGCCCCACCGCTTCAGCGCTCGGATGTCCGAGCTGTGTGCGGAGGGAGGCTGCGTCGTCGGCTCGTTCCCGGCTTGGTCGCTGGTCAAGGGACCGATCCGCAAGGTGCGCTATGAGCTGATCGGCAACTGCCCGATCGTCAACTACACGCGGCGGGAGCTGGAGCTGATGTTCGGCGCCAGCGGCTTCGGGCGCGTCGAGATCGCTAGCCCGGGACGAAGCGGATTCCTGGTGAGGGCATATCGCGAGCCCCGAATGCCCGAGCCCCGAGTGCCTAGCCCTCGAAGTTGAAGACCTCGTCCGTCCGCGTCAGCTCGAACACCCGCTGCACCTGCCGCGGTCCGCGTCTCAGGACGAGCTCGTACTCCGTGGTGCTCGCCCGTTCCCGGGCACGCAGCAAGGTCTGAAGCCCGGTGCTGTCCATGAAACCGAGCGCAGTCAGGTCGACGACCAACCTCGCGGGGCGAGCCGCCTCCGCCTCGCGCAGGTGTCGCTCGAACGTCTCGACAGTCGCAAGGTCGAGCTCTCCTGTCAGCCCGATGACGACGGCCTCGGCATCTTTCTTGACGTCGACGACGAGCACCCCGGGGGCCGGCAGGTCGAATGTAATCCGCTCGGACACGCTCTTCACTCGATCCTCGCCGTTATCGCCAAGCGGTGATTCGTCGGCATCGTGGGTCACCTCGTCTCCTCGCGAAACCCGGGTGGTCCCAAGAGCAACCGATCTCGGATGCCTCCGTCCCAACAGGGATGTCGCGCAGCTCCGGCCGGCGTGGCGCCCAGGAGCTACTCCCACGAATCTAGCACCAGGCGGGGCAACGATCGCGTGCCCGCCGGATGCGCACGATCACCGACGACGTCGGGGCGCACCGAAGCATTGCCGCCCGTGAAGGAGTACTACGACACCCGAGCACCGGAGTACGACGACTGGTACCTCGGCGTAGGGGCGTTCACCGAGCGCAATCGTCCGGGGTGGGACGAAGAGGTTCGGGAGCTGATCCGGACGCTCGGTGCGCTTCCCGCCGCACGGACACTGGACGTCGCCTGCGGTACGGGGTTCCTGACCCAGCATCTGCGTGGGGATATCACCGCGCTCGATCAAAGCGAACGGATGCTGGCCATCGCCGGTGAGCGCGTCCAGAGCGCAACGCTTGTCCAGGGCGACGCACTCGACCTCGAGTTCCGCGCGAACAGCTTCGAGCGGGTCTTCACCGGCCATTTCTACAGTCATCTGCAAGCTCCCGTGCGCGAGCGGTTCCTCGGGCAGGCGCGGCGGATCGCGCCTGAGCTCGTTGTCGTCGACGCCGCGTCGCGTCCCGACCACGAGTGCGAGGAATGGCAGACGAGAGTTCTCAACGATGGCTCTCGCTTCGAGGTCTACAAGCGGTACTTCGATCCGGCAGACCTCGCTCGCGAGCTCGGCGGGGGCACAGTCCTGCACGCGGGCAGCTGGTTCGTGGCGGTCAGGTCCCGGCGCGAGGATCTCGGCGTGTCGGCCACCGGACGATCGCCGAGCACGACTGCGCTGGACGGAGCGGGCAGGTAGTTGAGCCGGTCGTGGCGAAAAGAACTCCCAACGCCCGCAAGCCAACCGCCGCGATGGCCCCGCACGCGCTCATTTCCTACGACGACACGCCAGGCGACCATGACGCGCTCGCGCTCGGTCGCGTGCTGGCGGCGGCGGGGGCACGCGTGACGCTCGCCTATGTGCGGCATGCAACCCACAGTGAGCCCGCGATCGAGGAGCTCGAAGAGAACGAGGCCCAAGCGCTGCTCGTGCGTGGCGCCGACCGCCTGGGGACGACGGATGTCGCACTGCGAATCGTCGTCAGCGGCTCGACGGGAGAGGGGCTGATACGGCTGGCTAGCGAGGAGTCCGCCGACCTCGTCGTCTTCGGCTCGGACTACAGGACGGCCGCCGGGCATCTGTCTCCGCAGCACACGGCGCAGATCCTGCTCGACGGAGGACCGACCGCCGTGGCGCTCGCCCCTGCCGGCTACCACCACCGCAGCAGGCCCGGCGTGGGAAAGATCGGCGTGTTCGACGACTCCGGAGACGGCGCCGCGCTATACACCGCCAACCGGCTCGCGGACAGCTTGCAGGCCGAGATCGTGAGCGACAGGCACCACGCCGATCTGCTCGTGGTCGCCTCGCGGCACGAGGCTGCCCGCGGTCAGGTGATGCTCACCGCCCGCGCCCTGAAGGAGATCGAGGACGCCCGATGCCCTGTGCTCGTGCTCGCGCGCGGCGTGCCGATCGATTTCAGCGCGCCGGTGCTGACGTCGAGCTGAACGCCGTTCTCAGTCGAACCCGGACAGGAACGAGCGCTCGTACTCCTCGAAGGGCTCGAGCCCCATCGCGGCGCGTCGCTGATCGAGCGCTTCGGGGTCCTCCACCGGGCATGGCCTGAGCTTTCCGCCGGGGCGGGACCCCAGAGCTATCGTGGCGACGGCGTGCGCACGCTCGTAATCTCCGATCTGCACCTCGGCGCTCGCCTGAAGCCCGGCGTCCTACAACGTCCTGCGCCGCGCGAGCTGCTGCTCGAGGCGCTCGCGGGAATCGAACGTCTCGTCCTGCTCGGCGACGTGCTCGAGCTACCCGAGGGACGGGAATACCGCGCGCTCGAGAGCGCCGAGCCGGTGCTGCGAGCGCTCGGCAGCGCGCTCGGTCCTGACCGAGAGGCGATCGTAGTCCCCGGAAACCACGATCTTGGACTGATTCGATCGTGGCTCCGCGGAGCCGCC
>CATPBV010000191.1 GCA_955652345.1 uncultured Solirubrobacteraceae bacterium
CTTCTGCAGCGCCGGCAGATCGGACAGTTCGACGACCGCGCGTTTTGCAGCGGCATCGGCCCGCGCGCGCTCGCGCTGCCGGTCCATATGCCGCTCGAACGCGGGCATGTCGACACCGATCCCGCGGCCCGTCGGCCCAGTCATTTGCGCGGCGATCAGCAGGTCGGTGCCGGCGCCGCAGCCGAGGTCGAGCACCACCGAGCCAGGCACGACGCGTCCGAGCGGCCAGTGGTTCGCGACCCCGGCGAAGCTCTCAACGGCCGCGCCCGGCACGCGCGCGAGCTCCGGCGCGGGGTAGCCGAGCTCCTCCGCCCACCCGCGGCCGGTCGGGAAAATGAACGCCTGCTCCTGGTCGGTGGAGACATCGGTGTATGTCTTGCGGATCTCCTCGCGCAGGACCTCAACGTCGACCGGAATATCGGTGGCGCTCATGTTGCGATCGCCTCCTTTCGGATGGTGCGGCGCTCCCACCAGGCGAGCGCCTCGGAGGGCAGACACAGATTCGTGGCGGTCACCGTTGCGCAGGCGGCGACGAGCAGCCCGCCGAGGGCGAGCGCGACCATGGTCGCGCCCGCCGCGAGCAGCCCGCCGACGACGACCAGCCAGGCAGTAGCGACCCTGAGTGCGTGGCGGCGCCGTATCGGGCTCGGCGGCAGCGGCGGTCCACCGACGAGATGCCTGACGCCGTGGTTCCAGAGGTGATCGAACGGATGGCGGGCGCTGAACCCCGCGATCACACCGATCCCCGAGAGAACAAACACCATCACCGGCGACTCGAGCGCGAGCGCGACGACAACCAGCGTCAGGCACAGCCCGGTCGAGAAGCGCAACCCGAGCCACAGCTCACGCCGCTCAGCGTCGCTGAGGCAATACCCCTGCGTCGCGAGGTTGGAGCGCATCCAGACGGCTGGGTTCGTGTACCCGACACTGATCGCGGCGATGTCCGACGCAGTCACCCCCGTCGCGCGCGCCCGTAGTCGGCGTCTACCGCTTCTGGCGCGACAGCGGATACGTCCTCGGCGGCCTGATCGCAGGAGGCATCGCCGACGCACTCGGCTACAGCGGCGCGATCACCCTCGTCGCCGGACTGACCGCCGCATCCGGACTCTGGGTGCTCCGCTCTTGCGCGCGCCCGAGGCGGGGATCATCATCGTTGCGGTCGATCCTAGGAGGTATTCGGATGTGCCACGAATGGTGGCTGGGACGTAGGCTTGACGAGGGTGAAGTGAGCCGTCAGCTATATGGGATGAGCTCCAGCATACGTGGCCGCTGAGCGACCCCCAGGTGGCCGACGAACAGCCCGAGGTCACGCTCGAGAAGCGAGAGCCGACGCCGCTGACCGCTCAGCACTGAGCAGCACGAGGAGGCGGGCTCGCGGCTCGACGCTTCGGGCCTGCCGCCCCCCGGCCCGCGGAGCACGCCGAGGTCGCGTGCTCCGTTGTTCGCGGGAGCGGTCAAATCAGCGAGTCAAGGAGCGAAGAGTGGACGAAGACGCCTTCAACATGTCGGTGCGGAAGTTCCTCAAGAAGCTTGGTGTGAGCGCGCAGCGCGAGATCGAGCTGAGCGTGCGAGAGCAGCTTGAAGCCGGCGAGCTGAGTGGCGACGAGACGCTCGAGGCAACAGCGACGGTTGTCGTATCGGGCCTCCCGCGCGACGTTGTCGTGACGGGGACGATCGCGCTGACCTGATCGGCCGCGCCAGACTCGGCTGAGCGCATCCGCGCGGTTGCGATACGTCGCCTCAAGCGCCGCGAGGTCGCTCTCGATCATCGCGCCGAGCGCGCCGCAATCACCCGAAGCACGAATCACCGTGCAGCAATCGACGGACGCGACGTTTCGTCGCGGATACTCCGGCTGTTGCGTTGCGCGAGGAGCGACCGCCACCACGTCTCGATCGTGCGCGGGTAATACCTACTAGTTGTCTTCGGTCCAGTCCCGCCGGTGTGGATCCTTGCCGCTCACCAAGTCGACTAGGTGCGTCCAGCGGCTTGGCTTGACACCGGGCTCACGGTCGCGCCACGCCGGCGCTGCACCGTGTGGCTCGGGCAGCCCGGCAGCCGCCGTCGCGCTGATATGTAGGTCCACCCCGCGCTCATGTAATGACGCGACCTGGTCGGCCGCCACGAATCGTCGGGTCCCCTCGACCCGAAGCACGATTCCGTGGAAGATGTCTTGCGCCGGAACGGCGACGACGTGGTCGACAGTCCCCACTTGAACGCCATCAGCGGCATACACCGGGATGCCCTCATCAAGCACCTGGTAGGCGATCGGAAGTCCCTCGTCCACTCCACGCACCCTAGCTGGTTGCCGGCCACGATTCGCCGGCAGCCGCAAGCGTTCGCAGCCTCAACCAGCCGCCGCGAGACGCGGCGCCCGCGAGGCCGGTGTCGCTTCCGCTAGACGCGACACTTCTACCGATAGTGATGGTCGGCGCACGATTCGCAGCGTTAGCTGTGGCGATCCCGGCCCGGGCTGGGAGCTGAAATGGCGGCGAAGGCTTGCCTAAACGGGGGGCGCACGAGGGCAGAGCACCCTGCTGTACCACAGACGCCGGCCGAGCTTGCCGCTGACGCGAGCGCTGCTCGGCACGCTGGTGCGTTCGCCGTGCACGTGCATCCTCGCGATCACGGCGGCGCGCAGACGATGGCGGTGGCCGCGTGCGACGCTGGCGTCGCGGCGGTCCGCGCCGCGGTTCCCGGCCTGCCCATCGGACTCTCTACCTCGGAGGCGATCGATCCTGATCCGTTCGCGCGTGCCGCTGCTGTGAGGGCCTAGCGGCGGCCACCGGACTTCGTCTCAGTGAACCTCTCAGAGCTCGGTTGGGCGGGAATCATGCGCGCCCAACCGAGCTCTGAGAGGTTCACTGA
>CATPBV010000192.1 GCA_955652345.1 uncultured Solirubrobacteraceae bacterium
GCAAGTGAAGATCAGGCGAAGCTGGTCGTCCTGCACGGATCCCACCTCCTCTGGCTGGCCGGGGTCGTCGCTGCCGGACGAGAGCACCGCGACTTCTCTGAGCAGTTCCTGTCCGCGCGACGCGCGGCGCAGGCGGTCGATCGCCAGCCTGCGGGCGGTCGTCGTGATCCAGCCGCCCGGATTGGGGGGCAGGCCGTCGCCCGGCCACTTGCGCAGGGCGACGGCGAAAGCCTCCTGCACCGCATCCTCGGCGACGTCGATGTCACCGAAGACACGGATCAGGGCGGCCACCGATCGGCCGGACTCCTCGCGGAAGATCCGGCCGACCTTGGCTTGCTCGAGCTTCGGTGCGGCGTCGACCTCGCGCACGCCGTCAGGGCTTGGATTCAGCCGCGAACGGACGGATCTCGATTGGCGTATTGACGCATGCGGTGACCTTCGACGCCCAGGCGAGCGCGGCGTCGAGATCCTCGGCCTCGATGATGTAAAAGCCGCCAAGGTGTTCCCTGGACTCCGCGAACGGGCCGTCGGTGGTCAGCACCTCACCATCGGACACGCGCACGACGGTAGCGGTGTCGGGTTCGTGCAGGCGCCCGCCGAACACCCAGGCGCCGGCAGACTTCATCTCCCCCTCGAGGCTGCCGACCTGTTCCATGACTTGCTGCATCTGCTCAGCGGTCATCGGCTCGCCCACCGCGCCCGCGACGCTGTGGACGGACAACAAGTATTTCGCCATGGTGATCCTCCTGTCGTGGGCGGGCGCTCCCGCATCTACCCCCACTACGAACGGGCGCCAGCCAGATCGACACGTCCACCCACGAACAGGACGGTGATCAACAGCATCCGGGTTCAGTCTCGCACGCTTTGGATCAATCAACACCAACTGGCTGCGCCGTCTCCGCTGACCAGCAGACGTGCCGCAAATCCGGGTAGCGAGCGGTGCCTGGCAGCCGGGCGGCGGCCTTCCGCAGGCGGAGCGGGATGCGCGCCCGCCTCGCGATTTGTACGCGCCAGAAGGAACCTGGAGTCGGGCCGTCGGCTGTGCGTTAGGCGCGTCGAAATAGCGGCGAGCCGGCGCCCGTTTCGGAGAATTGCTTCAGGCTTAGCATGAGTTGTGCCCAGGTCAGCGCGGCGGTCGCGAGGGGACCGTCGTCGCTTGCCCATCCGTCGTGGCTGAAGTGAATCGTGGTGCCGGCACCGTCGCCGGTGGGCGTGAGCGTCCATGTGACGGTAGTGTCGGCCCAGTGTGGTGGGAACTCGCCCACCGACGTCCATCGCACGATGGTGTTGTTCACCTCGTCGACATGTAGCTCGAACGGCAGGGGTGCGATCGGGAAGCCGAGCGTCATGGTTGAGCCCGCGCCGCCGGCGAAGTCGACGTCGTCGGTCCACCAGCCGGCGATTCCGGCCTGCGTGTCGAGTGCGCGTACGACATCCTCGGCCGGCGCGTCGACGTCGAGTTGGAACACGATCCGTGCCATTGGTCCTCCAGCAGATAGAATGTCAGGAGCAACTAACGTTAGCAATGACTGACGCTCAACTTCACGACGAAGCCTTCAGGGCAATCGCCGAGCCCCGGCGTCGCGCGATCCTGGAGCTGATCCGCGACGAGGAGCTGCCCGCGGGCGAGATCGCCGCGCGGTTCGATGTCACCCGCACTGCGATCTCGCAGCACCTAACGATCCTCAAGTCCGCCGGCCTCGTACAAGAGCGACGCGACGGCACGCGGCGCCTCTATCAAGCCGACCCAACCGGACTGCTCGGCCTCAAGCAATTCGTCGACCGTTTCTGGGCAACACGACTCGGGCGCCTCAAGGACGAAGTCGAGCGAAAAGCGCGCCGATAGAAATGGCCGTCCGCGGAGATCAGATCGAACACGAGCTGCGTCTCGCTGCGCCACCGCACCTCGTGTTCGCGATGTTCACCGACCCCGACTTGTACGTTCGCTGGATGGGGCGCCAGGCGACGCTCGACCCACGCCCCGGCGGCACCTACCGCTGCGTCGTCCACGCCAGCGCGACCGTCGCGGGCGAATACGTGATCGTCGATCCGCCGCACCGCATCGACTTCACCTGGGGGTTCGAGGGCAACCCGAATAATCCGCCCGGAAGCAGCCTCGTGAGCGTGACGCTTGCTCCCGACGGCGATGGCACGCTCCTGCGCCTGACTCACACCGGTCTCGAGCATCCCGCGCTCGACTCGCACGACCGCGGCTGGAGTGGCTACCTAGGACAGCTCACAGCCGCGATCAGCGATCGCTCAGCTCGACGCTAGACCACTGGCGGCCACCTCAGGTGCCCGGGCAATGTGCGCGATTTAGTCTGATATCGTACTTTCTCGGTGGACGGCGATGCGAATCGGAGCGACACGAACAACCTCGGGTTCCTACTGGCCAAGGCCTCGCAACACTGGAACGAGCTCCTCGCTCTGCGTTTCGCGGAGCGTGGCTTTGGCGAGGTGCGCCCCTCATACGGCTCAGTACTGCTGCCGCTGTTTGAGCAGGACGGCCTACGAATGGGGCAGATCGCGCAGCGCGCCCGCCTCTCCAAGCAGACGATGACCACGCTCGTACGGATGTGCGAGCGCGACGGCCTGGTCGTCCGGGAGCGCGACCACGAGGACTCGCGGGCGTTCCGCATCCACCTGACCCGGCGTGCGCGCGAGTTCAGACCCGTCGCCGACGAGATCCTCAGAGAACTGGACGCCCAAGTGCTGGCCGCACTCGGGCAGCGTCAACGACAAGCGCTCGCACGAGCGCTGAAAGGAGTGATGGACCTGTGAGAAGCGAAACCGTGACCACGATCCTACCGGCACCCCGAGACGCGGTATTCGAATACATGTCAGACATCGAGAAGCTGCCGGAATGGGCGACCGAGTTCGCCCGCGAGCTAAAGCGCGAGGGCGAGGACTACAAGGTCGTCAACGGTCTCGGAGAGTTCTACTTCAGCATCCAAGCCGATCCCACCACGGGCGTCATCGACATGTTCGCCGGCCCGACAAAGGACCAGATGGCCGTCTTTCCGACCCGAGCCGTGGGCCTGACTGACGGACGAACCGCCTATAGCTTCACCATGTTCCAGGCTCCCGACATGCCCGACGAGCTGTTCGACGCCCAGCATCACTCGCTGCAACGCGAATTTGGAAACATCGAGGCCGCGTTCTCGTAGATGGCAATCCCCAACGACGAGCGAAACAAGATGCTCGGAGTCCGCCTGTGCGGACCGCGAGTGATCACCCGCCTCGAGTCGATCGGAATAACAAGGCTGAACGACCTAGCCCACCGCGACCCCCACGACCTCGTGCAAGAAGTCAACATCCAGGCTGGCCGACCAATCTGGCACCCGCCAATCGCCACCCGAGCCATGACCAACCTCATCGCCACGGCTAAGTCGCGTCGAACACCGTAATTACCTTCGGGCTCCGGCAGTTCTTTTTGCCGCGCTAGCGCGGGGCGACGGTCTGCGCCGCGCTCCACTCGCGAATCGCGGCGACGATCTCGTCCGGAGCGTCTTCTTGGATGTAGTGGCCGGCGCCTTCGAGCATTACGGTCCGGTGGTTTGGAAATACCTGCTCCCAGCGCCGCCGCTCGGGCTCGCGGAACGCGACGTCCTTGGTCGGCCAGAGGATCAACGCGGGCCGGTCGCGGAGCGCCGGCAGCCCTCGCTCGATCTCAGCCAGAAACGGTCTGCTGCCAAGAATCTCCCGCGGGAAGACGTGCAGTGGCCGACGCGATTCGGGTGTCGGGAACGGCCCGCGGTAGGCGCCCATCACCTCCGGGGGGAGCTTTCGCCGCTTCACGTTGCCCGGGATGATGTTCTCGACGAAGAAGTTGCGCTGGAGGATCAGGTAGCGGCCGATCGGACCGCCCAGCAGTCGTGAGAAGATCTTCGTCCCGGGATCGGACTTCGGCCAGGCCCACGTATTACCGACTACGAAGCTGGCGAATCGGTCGGGATGCCGCGTGGCTGCCGCGAAGCCAATCGGTCCACCCCAGTCCTGCACCATCATCGTCACGTCGTTGAGGTCGAGCTGGAGAACGAGTTGCTCGAGCACGGCGGCGTGCTCGGAGGGCGTGTAGCCATAGCCGGGCGGCGCGTGCGACAGGCCGAACCCGGGGTGATCGGGGGCAATGCAGCGGAAGCGTTCGCGCAACCCCTTGATCACTTCGCGGTAGAGGAACGACCAGGTGGGGTTGCCGTGCAGGAGCAGGAGGGGCGACCCGCTGCCCTCATCGACGTAATGGACACGAGCCCCTTTGACATCTGCATAGTGGCTGTCGAACGGGTAGAGCTCCGTTGGAAGCCATGGCGGCCGGCCTTGTTGGTCAGCGGCTGCGCTAGGCGCAGTCATACCCACATCTCCTGATTAGCGCGAGTCGGGTCATGTACCTATACGACGAAGCGCTCCGCGCGTATTCGACACCTGCGCGGGTGCGTGCGATGCCGGATGGAGTCCAGGGACACCGTTCGTCTGTCCACGGTAGGCGCCGGGCGCCACGCCGTAGGTGCGCTTGAAGGCCTTGCCGAAGGAGAATTCGGTTCCGTAGCCTGCTCGCGTAGCGATCTCCGCAAGCGAGGCGTCGGTCGTGCGCAACAGTGCGGCCGCGTGCGCAAGGCGCGTGCGCGTGACGTAGCGCGTGGGCGACTCGGCGACGAGCTGGCGGAAGCGCGCCGAGAACGCGGAACGCGATAACGCGACCTCAGCCGCCACCTCACCGACCGTCCACGCACGCTCCGGCCGGCCATGGATGACCTCGATCGCGGCGGCGATTTGCGGATCGCGCAGCGCGAGAACGCCGGCCCCATCGGACGACTCGATCTCCGCGAGCCCAACTCGGAGCGCCTGCGTGAGCAGCGCGAGCGTCGCCGCAAGCCACGGAACGGAATGGCCCGAGGCGCCAGCGATGCGAAGGGCGGGCGGGAGCGCCCGAAGGATCGGATGCGCGTGGCCCCCTTCGAGCGCGAATCCGCCACACAGTAAGCCGGTGCTCGCACCCCGACCACCGTGGTGCAGGCGGCGATGCTCGTCAAGCGGCGTGGAGGCTAGGATCTCCTCCAACTCTGTCGTGGGCGTGGCCGGATCGTCGCGCATCCAATGCCGTCGTCCGGTCAGCAATACGAAGAGATCGCCCGACGTCAGTGCTAGCTGGTCAGGTTCGCCTTCGACCTCGAGCCAGCAGCTGCCTGAGGTGACGACATGGAAGGCCGGATTCCCGTGCGCTTCGACGCCGAAACCCCAAGGTGCTCCTAGCAGCGACCGGCAGTAAACCGAGCTTCGGATCCTGATCACGCGCAGGATCTGGCTGATCGAGTCGGAACCGTTGAAGTCGTTCAGCAGCTCCATCGCTCAACCTGGCGTTCGCGCCGGACCTGCGATCACGCCGCGACGATACCGCGGCGGCGGGCATACAGCTTCAGCCGAGCGGAGCTGAGTTACTCCAGGAGTTGTCGATGCCGATCCTGGCTCGAACGCAGATAATCAACGCGCGAGTCGACGAGGTCTTTGACACCGTCATCGACGGGGCAGCTTCGCCACCTGGAACCCGACGATCCGCGCTTCGCGCCGGCTCGACGAAGGGGACCTGGGCGCGAGGGCACGAAGTTCGAGTGGGATCTCACGGGATTCGGCAGGTCGTTCAAGAGCTCCAAGAGTTTGATCGCAACAAGCAGGCCCGGATCGTTCCGCACATCAGGACGACTCGCCTAGCCGTTAGCTTGCCGACTGTGCCGGGAGCGTCAGGCGCCTCGCTCGTGGTCGCGGTCGCGGCCGCCGCGATGGATTCGCCGCTCGGCCGCCTCGCAGACGCGCGATCGGGGCGCTCAGCTCGTCGCGGGCGTGAGTGACGGCGGGGCGATGGCACGCGCGGCTGGGATTTTGACGTTAGGCCGATCCACGTGGTTGCTCGACGCCGCCGCGTCCGCCGACGGACTTCTGCTCCGAATCGAGGCTATTGAAAGGCGTCGCCGGGCAAAACGTCTGCGCTCAGCGCTGGGTTAAGTCGCGAGTCGCCCAAGGACGCAGGCGAAGACAACGCGAGGCGGGGATCTACGTGTCGGTCGTGATCGATCTGCTCCCCAGAGACGCGCGCCCAAGTCTGGCCTACTTCTCTTTCGCTGGATTTAGCAGCAGTTTGGTCAGCGGCGTGGAACTGAGCCCGTGCACGAGGATGGAGCTGATGACGCAGGCGATGGTGGTCCAGACCACGATCCGCTGTTGGGCGGTGGGCAGGACGTGCGAGTCGATGACGACGGCGATGTAGAACAGCGCCGCAACGCCGCGCACACCGAAGAACCCGAGAAAGAGCCGGGCCCGCAGATCCACGAACCGACGGCCGGCAGTGGCGAGCACCAGAGCGGGACGAATCACGAACAGCAATAGCGGTACGAGGAGCCAGCCGCCGATCCCGGGAGCGCTGAGACCGGAGATCGTGAGCATCGAGCCGAGCATCAGCAGCACGAGCAGCTCGAGGGTTTTGCCCGCCACCTCGGTTCCGGCGTGCGCGGCGGCGTGGATCTCGTGTTCAAACTCGTAGCGGCGAAAGGTGAAGCCGGCGGCGAATACCGCGAGCAGGCCATAAGCGCCAAGCGCTTCGGTGATGCCGTAGAGCAGCAGGGCGAACCCAATCACGACGAATCCGTCGAGCTCCTTGGAGAGGAGCCGACGGTCGCGCGCGCGGGTCAGAACCCAGGCTGCTCCCCCACCCGAGGCTGCGCCCAGCGTCAGCGCAAACCCGACGCCGTAGAGCAGGTCTGCCAGCGCCCAGTTGCCGATCCAGCTAGTTCCTCCTTGCTGCACCACGAACAGGGCGAGTACGACGAACGGAGACGCCAGGCCGTCGTTGAGACCAGCTTCGGTGTGAAGCGACACGCGGGGCTCGCCGTAGATCTCCCCGCCGGGTGAGGAGAGACCAACGTCGCCAGCGAGAACCGGGTCGGTCGGCGCGAGCACCGAGCCGAGCAGCAATGCGGCGCCGAACGGAATACCCATCACCCACACACCGAACCCAGCGATCGCGAGGATCGTCAGGGGCATTACCACCACCAACAACGTCGCGATCGAGATCCACGACCGCCTCGCCACCCGCCGTTCGACGGTGAGCCCGGCGGAAAACACCGCGACCACCAATGCGACCTCAGTGAGTCGCTTGAGCAGCACGTGGTTTCCCTCGGGGCTGAGCGGACGCACGTCGAGCAGCGACAGCGCGACCGCCGCCAGCGCGCCGAGCGCGACGTAAAAGACGGAGGCCGAAAAAGCCCGCTCATGCTGATGAGACAACGCGGCCGCACCGACGAGCACGACCGCCCCGGCGAATGCCAGACCCAGCTGGTACAGACCACCGAAATGCCACCCCGGTGCTAAGGCGAAGAAGGTCGGCACGAAATCAGCGCTCCAACCGGCTGGCCATGGCCGCGCGCGGCGCACCGCAATAAACGCGCGAGTCGCGCGACACTCTCGGAGGGGACGTGCTCAAGGCAGTGCTCCTAGAAGCGGGTCGACTGGATCGCGCCGACCAGGCTTCCCGGCACACCCGCGCCCGACAATACCCGTTCGTCTGGCGTCGCCGTGCGCGTCAGCTGACCGAGGAGCCGCGGAGTCGCGCGCCAGGTCGAATCGAGATCAGCCGCCGAGACGTCGCAACCTGGTCGTCGGCCCCCAGGCGCGTAGCCGTTCAAAGCGCCCTAGCAGTCTGATCCGTGCGCTGTATCCGGACTGCTCGAGCAGCTCGTGGAGGCGAAGCAGATGGTTGTACATGCTACGTCGCCAATCGCTGAGCACCGACCATCCGGTGGGATCGGGCTCTTCGGTTTCGATGTCAACAAGCGCCGTCGAGAACACCAGGTGCTCAACACGACTGCAGCTCCCGTCCTTGCCGCTGTACGCGGAGTGCAACTCGACACCAAGCTCGGGAACCACGCTCTCCCACACCATGAGACCCGGGGTCACACGACTTACCTGCGTGTGCGAGGGGACGACCCGATCGTCTACGACGACCCGCACATGGAAACGATGACGCCTACGCACCAAAGTGACCCGGACCGTAGCGCACACCCAACATGTCCGATCAGAAGCCACCGGCCCCAGGCACGCTCCCGGCGAGCGGCTCGGGCTCGCCCGCCGGCGCCTGACTGCGCATTGCCGGATGCTCTCGCTTGTGTCGATTCCATGCACCGTGCGGTCGGGAGCGATTTCTGCCGGTTGTGGTGACGGCACCGGTATCGCGCGGGTCAGAGCATCGACCAACGGACTGGGCTTCAGCCGGGCGCCGGCGAAGAGCTGCTCGCCGGGCTCGCGTCTGGTGTTGGCAGAGGGGTTTCGAGTTCCGCGAGCCGCTCCGCTTCGGTTACGCCGCTCGGTCTGCCGGCCCGGATCCACACACGCCATAGCCCAGCAGCGATCGCCAGGGCCGCGGCGAGCGAGGCAATCGGGTACCCACGCGCGAGGTTGAGGCCGAGGGTCAGCGTCACGGCGCCGGCGCCGAGAACGCTCGCCGTCAGCAGCCGACGCCTGCCCTCGGCGCGGAAGAAGCGTGACATCGCCAGCAGCCCCGAGAGGAACGCGAGGAACACGGCGACCGCGTAGAAGAGCACCAACTGCTGCTCGTGGCCGCCGGCGGCCACGACCAGCGCTGCAGAGACGAGCATGAACACGACGACGCTCCAGTAGGGCGTGTGGTGTCGGTTCGCGCGGCCGAGCGGCTCAGGCAAGATCCCGAGACCGTGTCCGCCCCCAGAGAGCGCTTTGAGCAGACCCGGCCCAGCTTGCAACGAAGAGCTCGCCGCCGCCAGCAGCAGCAGCGCCGTCGTGACTTGGAAGGAGGCGAACAGTCCGCCGTCGCCCACCGCCACGCGTGCGATTTCCGACACCTGGGTCGAGTTTGCAGGCGGGATGCCGACGTGCAGCCGCACCGCGAGCACGGTCAGTCCCGCCGTCAGCCATATGACGATCGCGAGCATCAGCCAAAGCGTGATCCTGCCGAACCGGCGACGGCCCTGGTCGTCGAGCTGGCCGAGTTGCGCGATTGCCGAAGAGGGCGCCTCGACCCCGGTAGCGAGCGCCATGGCAACCGGAAATGCGAGCAGAACGGCGACCGGCGGCCAACGCGTGTCGTGAGAGCGCAGGGGCGCATGTCCATAGCTGTCCGGTGCAAACAGGCCGATTAAGATCACCGCGGTACCGACGACGATGAAGCCGATCGTCATCGCGGCGAATACCGTCCGCCCGCCGTGCCCAAACCAGGTCAGCCCGGCAACCAGGAACAGCAGAACGAGCGCGAGCGGCACGCGTTGCGGCTCCAGCCCGGGCAGGTAGGCGATCACGGCCGAGGCGGCCGCCGCCACCGAGATCGTGATCGTGAGCGTGTAGTCGACGATCAGGGCCCCGAGCGGAACGAACGCCCACGCCTCGCCGAACGCCTTGCCGGCCGCGGGGGCGTCGCCGCCTCCCTCGGGGAAGCGCGCGTACAGCTGGGGGTAGTTGACCGACACGAGCGCGATGATCCCGAGCACGACCGCGAGCGTCGGCAGCAGGAGCAGCAGGTCGCCGTGCAACGCCCGCAGCGCCGCTTCGATCGCGTACGCGACCGACGACACCGGGTCGCCCATGACAGCGAACGCGAATGCGAGGAGGAGAACTAGTCGGCTGCGAAAGATCGCGCGCAGGGAAACACCTGAGCCGACCAGTCTTCCCGGCGCACCTTTGACGTAGAGGACAGTCTAGCCCGAGCCGGGGTGCACGCCAAGAGACGCCTTGCTATTGGTCGACCAGCCGATAGCCGACGCCAGGTACCGTGACGATGTAGCGAGGGCGCGCGGGGTCAGGCTCGATCTTGCGGCGCAGCTGCGAGACGTAGACGTGGAGGTAGTTGGATTCCTCCTGATATGCCGGACCCCAGACCTCGCGCAGGATCGTCGGGTGGGTCAGCAGCTTGCCCTCGTTCTGGGCCAGGAGCCGGAGAAGATCGTATTCGGTTGGCGTGAGCGAGAGCGGCCGGCCGCCCGTCGTGACGATGCGCTTCTCGAGGTCGATGCGGATCTCGCCGATCTCGAGCACCGGCGCTCGTGAGGGCGCTGTCCGCCGCAAAGCCGCGCGCAAACGCGCGAGCAGCTCGTCGACGCTGAAGGGCTTCGTCACGTAGTCGTCGGCACCGGCGTCGAGGGCCGCGATCTTTTCGCTCTCGTCGCCTACGGCGGAGAGGATGAGGATCGACGCGGCGCTCCATTCGCGCAGCTGCCGACAGACGTCGGTGCCGCTTCCGTCCGGGAGCAGGACATCCAGAATGATCGCTTCGGGTGGGTGCGCCGCGGCCGCCGCGCGAGCTTCATCGGCGGTCGCTGCCGTGTCGACCTGGTAGCCCTCGCTGCGAAGCTTCATCTGGAGCGCGCGCAGGATCTGGGGCTCGTCATCGACGACGAGCACGCGGGTGCCGCTCACGCGCGTACCGTGGCCCGTGCCTCGGCGACGGGCAGCGCGAGCGCAAAGGTCGTCCCCATCCCGGGCGTCGGCTCGGCCCATAGGCGGCCTCCGTTTGCCTGCGCGAAGCCCCTAGCGATCGCGAGGCCAAGGCCGGTCCCGCCCCCGACCTCGGCGGCCCCGTGCTCGAATGGCTCAAACACCCGGTCCAGCTCATCAGATGCGAGCCCCCTCCCGTGGTCGACGACGCGCAGCACGAGCTCGCCCTCGCCGACGTCCGCTCGGACTTCGACCCGGTCGGATGGTGAGGAAAACCGGATCGCGTTCTCGAGCAGGTTGACGAGCACCCGTTCGAGCTGCGCCGGATCGACGTGGAGCGTCGGCGAGTCGGCCGGCAGCGAGACGACGACGCGCTCGGCCTCCGGGCCGAGGGCGTCGAGCGCTCGGACGACGAGGCCGTCTGCAGGCCAGAGCTCCGGGGTGGGGCTCGCGGCGCCGGCCTCGAGACGCGAGAGGTCGAGTAGGTTTGAGACGAGCCTGGTGAGGCGCGTCGTCTCGAGGCGGATGTTGGCGACGAGCTCCGCCCGCTCTGACCGCGTGAGTTGTTGGGCGCCGTCCTCCAGCACCTCGCTCGCGGCGGCGATCGCGGTCAGCGGGGACCGGAGATCGTGGCTGAGCGTGCGCAGGATCGTCGTCTTGATCGCGTCGCTGCGGCGCAGGGCCTCAGCCTCGAGCGATGCCGCGGCGAACCGCTCCCGGTCGACGGCCGACGCGAGCAGCGACGCAGTCGCCGACACTGCTCGCTCGGCAACGTCGCGGTCCGGGGGTACTAAATCGAGGCAGCGCAGCACTTCGACGACGAAATCGTAAACGCTGTGCGACTCGCCGGTGGCGATGACATAATCGGTAGGTCTTTCCTGCTGTAGCATGCCATGC
>CATPBV010000193.1 GCA_955652345.1 uncultured Solirubrobacteraceae bacterium
CTGCCGACGCAGGTCTTCAGCGACCTCGGCCAGCCTCAGCAACAGTTCATCGACCGAGCCTGGGGATCTGCGCTGACGCTCGTGGCGCTGATCCTTCTCCTGAACCTGATCGCACGAGCCCTGTCGAGAAGGAGTCGCCTGGCATGATCCCCCCAGAGACCCGGAGCAAGGAGCCACGCGAAGTGCCGTCGTCCGACAATCCAGGCGGACAGCAAGCGCCATCGGAGACCGCTGCTCGCGTCCCCGCGACTCCTCAGACGACCGAGCGCGGGCACAGCGTCGTGCTCAGCGACCTGCACGCGTACTACGGCGAGCAGCACGCCATCAAGGGGCTGAGCCTCAGCTTCCCACCGAACGAGGTGACCGCGATCATCGGCCCTTCCGGGTGCGGCAAGTCGACGATGATCCGGTGCATCAACCGTATGCACGAGGAGATTCCCGGAGCGCGAGCGGAGGGCAGCGTGACGCTCGACGGGCTGGACGTCTACGGGGACGGCGTCGATGTCACCGCGGTCCGCCGGCTGATCGGGATGGTCTTCCAGAAGGCCAACCCATTCCCGACAATGTCGGTGTTCGACAACGTCGCCGCGGGCCTGCGGCTGACCGGCAACAAGGGCGACGGCTTGCGCGAGCGCGTCCACAGAGCGCTCCGGTCGGTCGGGCTCTGGGATGAGGTCAAAGACCGCCTGAATGGCCCGGGGATCGGGCTGTCGGGCGGTCAGCAACAGCGGCTGTGCCTGGCGCGGACGATCGCGGTCGAGCCCGAGGTGATCCTGATGGATGAGCCATGCTCTGCGCTTGATCCGATGGCGACGCTCAAGGTCGAGGAGCTGATCGACGAGCTCAAGGCGCGCTACACGATCGTGATCGTCACGCACAACATGCAGCAGGCGGCGCGCGTCGCCGACTCGACCGCGTTCATGCTCGACGGAGAGCTCGTCGAGCACGGCCCGACCAACGAGATCTTCACGAATCCGAAGGACGAGCGGACCGAGCGCTACGTCACCGGAAAGTTCGGCTGATCCCCGTGCAGGAGACTCGCCACCAGTTCCGCGAGACGCTCAAGGAGCTCGAGCAGCAGACGCTCGGTGGCCTCGAGATGGTGATCGGGCAGCTCGACCGTGCGCTCGAGGCGATCAGCTACCAGGATGTGGAGCTCGCCGGGATGGTCGTCGCCGACGACGACCGCATCGATGGGCGCTACCTCGAAGTTCACCAGGGGGTTCTGTCGCTGCTCGCCCGTCAGGCACCGGTCGCCGGTGACCTGCGGATCGTGGCGGCGCTCCTGCACATCATCCGCTGCGTCGAGCGGATGGGGGACCAGTGCGTAAACATCGCGAAGCTCGTCCCGCTCTCGGGTTATGAGGCGCCGAAGGACAAGGAGATCCTCGATGCGATCGAGGAGATGGGGCAACGGGCACGGTCGCAGGTCAGCCAGGCCAAGCAGGCGTTCTCCACTCGGAACGTCGACCTTGCACAGGACCTGGTCAATCAGGACGCCGAGATCAACCGACTGAACCGCGCGATCTTCAGGCGCGCGGTGGAGATCGGCGACGATCCCGACGTACGCGAGTGGGCGATGTTCATGATTCTCGTCGCCCGCTGTCTCGAGCGTGTCGGCGACAACGCCGTCGACGTCGCCGAGCAGACCGTTTTCGTGGTCACGGGCCTGTTCCGCGAGCTCGAGGACGCCCCTTCTTCGCCGCAGGCACCCTCGGCGGCGTAAGCGGGGCGCGCCGTCGCGAGCCCTTATTCTGGCCTGGCGGTGGCCAACCAGAAGTCCAGGCGGCGTTCGCGAAAGCGCCGCAACCCCCAGAGCGCGCCACGGGCGGTGCCTTCGCCGCGCCGGCAGCGCGACAGCGCGACACCGGTCGGGAGCGCGTCCCGTATGGCAGCCTCCGCCCGGCGCGCTCCCGCCACGCCGTTCGGCCCCTACGGCGAACGACCCCCAAGCCCGTTCGGCGGCGTGCCGGTGTCCGAGATCGCGATCTTCGCCGGCGCCGTCGGCTTCGTCGTCGGGGTGCTGTCGGGCGGCGGCCCGGCGCTGGTCGTCGGCGCGATCGTCTGCGGGCTTGGGGTCCTGGAGGTCACCGCCCGGGAGCACTTCTCCGGGTACCGCTCCCATTCGCTGCTGCTTGCGGCATATCCGACGGTCGCGGTCGAGACGGGTGTGGTTCTGCTGTTCGGGATCCCGTCGCAGCGCCTGCTGCTGCTGGTGCTGATCGCCCCGGTGTTCGCCGGCGTGTTCTGGTTCTTGCGAAAGCGGTTCCTGGTGGCGCGCCAAGCGCGAGTGGCGCGGCTGGGGTAGGGCGCCCGCGCCCGTCTATCGAACGCCGGGCGCCAACTTCGATGAGGCGGGAGCTTCCGCCAGCTGCTGAGTCGGCAGGTTCATCATGAAGACGGCCCCGCCGTCGGGTGCGTTCGCGGCGCTGACCGAGCCGCCGTGCTGCTCTGCGACCTGGCGCACGATCGCGAGCCCGAGGCCGCTGCCCTGGCGCCCGCGCGAGTGGGTGCCCCGGTAGAAGCGATCGAACACGAACGGAAGGTCTGCCTCGTCGACGCCCGGGCCGTGATCGCGGACACACACCCCGGCGGCGTCGACCACGACCTCGACGGTGCCGCCGTCCGGCGAGTGTCGAGCGGCGTTGTCCAGGAGATTGTTGACGGCCCTGCCAAGCCGCTCCGGCGAGCCCTCGACGATCACCGGCTCGAGCACGCCCTCGAAGTGGACGTTCGGAGCGTTGCGCCTCGCTCGGGCGATCGACTCCTCGACGACCTGGTCGAGGCGCGTGTCCTCGACCGACTCGGCGGGCAGATCGCCTCGCGCGAGCTCGATCAGGTCGGCGACCAGTCCGCTCAGCTCCTCGCTCTGCTCGACCACGTCGGCCAGGATCCGGTTGCGCTCCTCCGCGGATAGCTCTCCGCCCGCCAGCAGCACCTCGATGTTGGTTCTGAGGCTCGTTACCGGCGTTCGCAGCTCGTGGGAGGCGTCAGCCACGAGCTGGCGCTGGGCCTGAACGGACTCATCGAGTGCCGAGCGGGAGCGCTCGAGGCGCTCGATCATCGCGTTGAACCGGGTCGCGAGCTGCCCCACCTCGTCGTCGGCGTGGACTCGTAGGCGGCTGGTCAGGTCCTCGGTGTCTGTGATGTGCTGCGCGGTCTGGGCGACCTCGGCCAGCGGGGCAAGCACCCTGTTCGCCGCAAGCCTTCCGAGCGCGGCGGCGAGCCCCATCCCGCCTGCGGCGAGGAGTGCCAGGATCAGCCGGAGGTGATAAAGGACGTGGTCGACTCCGCTGAGCGGGCGTGCGAGCTCGACCGCGACCGGTTGACCGGTCGTCAGCGAGTCCCGGAACGCGATCAGCCTCAGGTGGATCCCGGAGACGGTGACGTCGCGGTAGACCTCGCCCGGCCCTCCGGCGACGACTGCGCGGATCGTGGAGTCCGTGGGCAGAGCAACGCCGCCATGCCCGTCGAGCGGCGAGCCATCGGGCCCGACCACCTGCCAGTAGGGCGCGCTTCCCCCTGCCGTAGCGGGCAAGCCCGGAGGCTGCGCTCCTCGGAGCGCGAACCCACCCTCGTGGATGACAAGGACAGCCTGCCCTTTGAGCGCCGCGTCGACCTGGGCGCGGAGCTCCCGACGCACCACCACGTAGCACACCATTGCCGCCAGCACGACGGCCACGCCCACCGCCGCGGCAGCCACCCACGCCATTCTTCGTCGCAGCGGCATTGCACCTACTCCCGCAGCACGTAGCCGACGCCCCGAATCGTGTGCAGCAGCCGGGGCTCCCCGCCCTCCTCGGTCTTGCGGCGCAGGTATCCCATGTAGACGCCGAGCGCGTTGGACGTCGGGCCGAAGTCATAACCCCACACCTGCTCGAAGATCGTCGATCGAGTCAGCACCTGGCGAGGGTGGCGCATGAACAGCTCGAGCAGCAGGAACTCGGTCTTGGACAGCTCGATCATCCGCTCTCCGCGGTGAACCTCGTGCGCGATCGGGTCGAGCACGAGATCCGAGTAGCGGAGCACTTCACCGCCCGCGGCTCCGTCGCCGGATCTCCGAAGCAGGGCCCGCAACCGCGCCTGTAGCTCCCTGAGCGCGAACGGCTTGACGAGGTAGTCGTCGGCGCCCGCGTCCAGGCCCTCGACACGGTTGTCGATGGCGTCTCGGGCGGTCAGCATCAGAACCGGGGTGCGGTCGCCCGCGCTGCGCATCCGGCGAACGACCTCCAGCCCGTCGAGGCGCGGCATCATCACGTCGAGGACGACCGCGTCCGCCGGCGAACGCGCGAGCGCGTCGAGCGCCTGCTCGCCGTCACCGGCGAGGATCACGTCGTGATTCTCGAGCCGCAGAGCCCGCTCTAACGCCCGCTGTACCGCGGGCTCGTCATCCACCACAAGCACGCGCGCCATCGCGAAATGATCGCCTCCGCATCTAACAGTTGGTGAAGAACCGATTTCAGGGCAATTCTTGAAGCACGATCTTGTCTGGTCCTAACCATCTGATCGTCGCAAATGGTCCCTTCAGCAGTCCCTTGTCACAGAGAAATTGGAGCACCTCGACCGGGTTCCATTCCTTTCCCCACGAGAAGTACAGCCCGGCATCGCGAAGCGCGGCGAACACCTCCGCCTTCTCTTCATCGCTGTAGACCCTACGAACGAGCTCGTCGGGCCTCTCCTGGTGCCGAGTGAACCCGAGCTCGAGAAGCCGGGGCGTGACGGCCTCGTCCGCGGCGCTCACCTCGATGGTGTCGGCGTCGGCTCGGTCGACGTGCGGGGGCTCCACGCCGCCCAGCGTAGCTCCGCGATCAGCGGGCTTAGACGTCTTCGGGGATCATCACCGTCGATGGCCAAGGCGCAAAAGCTCGACCGCTACCGCGAGAAGCGCGACTTCGCCCGGACGCCGGAGCCTACGGGCGACCGGGCGCCTGCCGAGGAGAGCGGGCGCTTCGTCGTGCAGGAGCACCACGCAACCCGGCTTCATTGGGACCTCCGGCTCGAGCACGACGGGGCGCTTGCTTCGTGGGCGATCCCCAACGGCATCCCGATGCACCCGTCCGAGAACCGGCTCGCGGTCCGCACCGAGGACCACCCGCTCGAGTACCTCGACTTCCGCGGCGAGATCCCGAAGGGTCAGTACGGCGCCGGCACGATGAAGATCTGGGACCGCGGAACCTTCGATATCCACAAGTGGGAGGACCGAAAGGTCGAGGTCACCTTTCACGGCGAGCACTTGAGCGGGCGCTACGGGCTGTTCCCGATCGGCCGGGACGCGTCCACGCAGAACGACTGGATGATCCACCGGATGGACCCGCCGGCGGATCCGGACCGCCAGCCGATGCCCGAGCGGATCGTGCCGATGCTGGCCCGCCTGTCGATGCGGGTGCCCACTCCCGAGGCGAAGTGGTCCTTCGAGGTGAAGTGGGACGGGGTGCGGGCGATTGCCTACATCCAGCCTGGGCGCCTCCGGCTTTATATTTTTAATGTTAAGGAGATCACGGAGATCTACACGGAGCTACGCGGTCTCGTCCGCGCTGCAGGGATGCGCGAGCTCGTGCTCGACGGGGAGATCGTCGCGTTCGATGAGCACGGCCGGCCAAGCTTCGAACGCCTGCAGCGGCGGATGCACGTCACCTCGCCCTCGGCGGTCCGCAGGCTGATGAGCAGCCATCCGGTCGTCTACGCGATCTTCGATCTGCTGTATCTCGATGGGCACTCGCTGATGGCCCTGCCGTATACCGAGCGGCGCGCTCGGCTTGAAGAGCTCGAGCTGTCGGGCGCCTCTTGGCGCGTGCCCGCCACTCACCCCGGGGAGGGCACCAAGCTGCTCGAGGCGACAAAGCGTCAGGACCTCGAGGGAATCGTCGCCAAGCGGCTCGACTCCAGCTACGAGCCCGGCGGGCGCACCGGCGCGTGGCTGAAGGTGAAGAACACACTGCGCCAGGAGCTCGTGGTCGGCGGCTGGCTGCCCGGTGAAGGTCGCCGCGCCGAGCGGATCGGGGCGCTGCTGGTCGGCTACTACGAGGACGGGGAATTCCGTTACGCCGGGAGGGTCGGGACCGGGTTCACCGACAAGGTCCTCGAAGAGCTGGGCCAGCGACTCGCGCCACTGCGACGGAAGACCTCGCCATTCAGCTCTGCACCGAAGCTTCCCCGTGAGGCGGTGTTCGCCGAGCCGTGTCTCGTCGCCGAGGTCGAGTTTCGCGAGTGGACCAACGATGGCGTCCTGCGAGCGCCGTCCTTCAAAGGCTTGCGCGAGGACAAGGCACCACGAGAAGTTGTGCTCGAGATGAAGCCCGGCGCCCCGGTCTCAGCGCCCGGCGACAATCCCAATGCGGCGGCAGCGGACGATGCCCCCGAGGCGCTGTTCGACGAGGTCGAGCGGCTGCCCGAGGGGTCGCTTGCTGTCCTGACCGACGGGAGGAGGCTGAAGCTCTCGAACTGGCACAAGGTCCTCTACCCGAAGACCGGCTTCACCAAGGGACACCTGATCGCGTTCTACGCCCGGATCGCAACGGTGGTCGTTCCGCACCTGCGCGACCGGCCGCTGACGCTCAAGCGCTACCCGAACGGAGTCGAGAGCGCGTACTTCTACGAGAAGCAGTCGCCTTCCCACCGGCCCGATTGGGTACAGACGGTGCGGATC
>CATPBV010000194.1 GCA_955652345.1 uncultured Solirubrobacteraceae bacterium
CAGACCTCGGGTCAGCAGTAGGTCGACGAGGCCGTCGGGCTGTGCCTTGCTGCCGATCTCCCATTGCGTCTTCGTGCGTCCGCGTGCGCGGAGCAGGGACCTCGCCTCCTCGAGGACATCGTCGAGCTCGTCGGCGGCGAAGCGCTGGCGCTGCACTGTGTTCGAGCCTTTGATCCGGTCCATGCAGAGCGTGAACCAGTCGGTCTCGATCCGCTCCGCACCCGGCTCGAGCGCGACGAACGAGTTCGGATACTCAGCGGCCTCGCGCAGCACATGTTCAAGGCTACGGACCCTTCACTCTCCGCGGGGCGCCGATGGGGAGGCTGTTGGCGACCGCGCGCTGGAGGTACGTCGTGTCCGAGGTGACCGTTCCGTTTGGCAGGCCGACGGCGGCCGCCGTGGCGTCGACTAGCACGATTCGCTCCCCGATCATCTCACCCGTCCGCGGGTCGATGACGAGCTCGTGCGCGACGCCTTGCTGGATCACGCCGACCACCGTTCCGGCGCGTCCGCCACGCTCGACCGCCGTACCGAGGTAGCGAACGCCCGGGACGATGGCAAGCGTCCGGTACAGGGCAGCTTGAAGCCGGGCTGGCACGGGATAGCCGCGGAGAGTGTCGGTGATTTCGGTGAAGACCTCCTTCGCCGAACCGCCTGCGGCGTAGAGCCGTGCGTAGAGGACTCGGGGCTGCGTGGGGAAACTGAGCAGCTGGCGGCGAGTCAGCTCGATGTTCCCGAGGAGATACTTGCCGCCGCCGATCGGGGACAAAACCGTCCTGCGCATGTCCGGTGGCACGAAGGACGGGCGGCCGAGGCGTTCCCATCGCTGACGGGCGGCGGGGGTGGGGAACGAGAACGAGAGCACCCGCTGTAGCTGCAGACCGTCGCGAGTCGCGCACCCCCAGGTACGGGCGTCGATCGTCACAAGCGCCTCCGGAGACGGTCTCTGCCCAATTCGAAACGGGGTCGTGGCACCCCGGACGATCGGGAGGAAAATTGTGGCAACGGCGTGGAGATAGGAGAACTGGTCGTCCCTCGGAAAGGGGATCGGGTGTCGCTCGGCCGCGCTGGCGGCCTTATTAAGAACGGACTGCGGGGACGCGCCGGCAGGCGCGCGATGGCCGACGCCGACCAGGAACACGAAGGCGACCCCCGCCGCCGTGACGATGCCGAAAGCGAGGGCCGCTCCGTCGAGGAACCTTCGCGTCCGCCGCCGTGAAGCCCGCGGCCGAGCCGCGGCCTCCTGGGCACGAAACGCGGCGGCCAGATCGTCCCGCAGCTCGCGCAGGATCGGCAGATCTTGGTAGCTGGGAAGGGCGTCAGACATGGTCGGTGACCTCCATGAGCTCAGCGATGACGGGGGAGCTGCGGAGCGCCCGTAGCGCGCGGCTGACCCTCGCGCGCGCGGTCTGCTCGCTGATCCCGAGTGAGCGCGCGACGTACGCATAGGGCCGCTCCTCCACAACCCGCAGCCGCAACGCGTCACGTTGCTCCGAACTGAGCTCCTCGAGCCCGGAGGCAACGCGATCGCGCAGATCCTGTGACGCCGCGAGCTCCTCGATCCGGTCGTACTCGGCGTCGGTGAGCGAGCGGCGCTCGACCCCGAGCACGGTCAGGGCGCGTCGCTCGACCCGGCCGCGCCGGAAGAAGTCGGTGAGCCGATGGCGCGCGATCGCAAACAGCCAGGCGCGCGCCTCCGACTCGCGCCCGCGAAAGCGCTCGCGATCCTCGAAAGCCTCGGCGAACGTCTCCGCAAGGATGTCCACAGCGATCTCCGGGTCATAAGTCCTGCGAGCCAGAAACGCGAGCATCGCCCCGGAATGCAGGTCGAAGAGTCGCGCTAGGTCCTCGGAGTTGAGTGGCATCGGTGTGCCCTTGGTCATGCGGCCAATCGTGGCGCGCATGACGTAGGCGGATAGCCGCGCGCAAGTGTGACGGTCTAGGCGCGCATGGCGGGTCAGCGCGCGGTGATGCGTTCGTGCTCGGCGGCGCGCAGCACCTTCCGGTCAAAGGAGATCAGGGTCGAGCCTGTGTTCTTTGCTGTCGCGATGCAGTACGCGTCGGGAATACTGATCGGATGGCGGTGCCGCAGCCTGGCGGCATGCACGCCGATGGCCTCGTTGGGGTGATGGACGGAAACACCAAGCGCGGCGATCGCCTCTCGTGCCGTCGCCAACCGGATGCGGTCGGCAGCGGGCGCGATCAGCACCTCGGTGAGGTTCACCACGCTGATCAGCGGCGTGGCCTGCTGTTCGCGCCAGCTGGTGAAGAGCTCGCGCGCCTGACGGTGATGCGAGTCATCGCCGTCGAGCGCGCCGATCAGTACGTCGGCGTCAAGCAGCAGCTTCACCGCTGTTCGTCTTCGGCGTCGAGTTGGTCGAGGTAGCCGGGGGGATAGGCGCCCGTCAGCACCCCGAAGGCGTCCTTGAACGTGAGCGCCGCGCGGCGCACGCGCAGCTCGCCGTCACCCGCCGCCTCGACGGTGACCTGCTCGCCGGCGTGGAGGCCGACCTCCTCAAGCGCGGCCACCGGGATCGTCACTTGGTTCTTCGCCGAGATGCGAGGCATACCTTTACCTTACCAGTAAAGGTAACATGGTATGCACTTTGCGGATCGCTGGGCTGGTGCTGCTGTGGAGCTCACCGCTGTGGAGCACCCGCGACAAGTTGATCGGGACGCTGATCGTCCCCGGCGGCCTGACGGGGAGCGTGTATTTCGGTCTGTTCTTCGTTGGGTTCAGGAGCTACACGGGTGGTGGCCCCAGCACCTCGACTCGAGTCCTGGCTATTGGGGTTCTCGTCATCGTGCTCCTGGCACCGATCGTGACCGCG
>CATPBV010000195.1 GCA_955652345.1 uncultured Solirubrobacteraceae bacterium
ACGCGTTCGCGGTCGCGCGGCAATTCACGGACGCTTCTGGATTCGCCAACTACCTTCAGACGTTCAACGCCCCGACCCAGGCGATCACCGACACACAGGCGTACCCGGCGTTCGACCCAAACAACTGCAACCGACTGCACGGGGGCGAGGCGAAGTGCATCAGCGACGCCCAGATCGAGGCCGAGCTCCAGCGCTTGATCAGCACGGGCCTGCCCGATGACGGCCCCTTCGGCTCCTCCTCGCTTCCATCCAACGCGCCGGTCTACTTCGTCGTTCTGCCGTCGAACGTCAACGTCTGCGACCGGCTGGGGAGCTGCGCCGACAATATCTTCTGCGCCTACCACTCCTCGTTCGTCACGGGCACCACGCACCACGATGTGCTGTACACGACGATCCCGTTCCTCGCCGCCGCGCAGTTCCCCAAGGGCTGCCAGTCGGACGGCAATTCGCAGGTCCAGCAGCCAAATGGCGATCCGCTGGGCGACGTGGCGCTCAAATTCCTCAGCCACGAGCACAACGAAATGCTGACCGACCCGCTCGGCTCGGGCTGGTTTGACAGCAGCTCGGGCAACGAGGACGGGGACAACTGCAATCGCACGGGGGCCGCCAACCCGTCCGGGGGAACCAGCCCCAACGCATTCCTGCCGACGCTGGGAGGAAGCGCATCGGCAGGGACCCTGTACGACCAGCTGATGGCTGGAAACCAGTACTACCTCCAGAGCGAGTGGAGCAACGGCGACGTCGGCTGCCAGATGGAGCCCAGTGCAGGCACGGTCACACCGCAATTCACCGCACCGGGCTCGATCGTGGAAGGTACATCGGCGAGCTTCAACCCCGGCGCCAGTAGCAGCTCGAACCCGATCTCGAGCGCCACCTGGGACCTCGGGGACGGCACGACGACCTTCAAGACCAGCTCTCCCCTGGCGGCTGTCTCGCACACCTACACGGCCTCCGGGCAGTTCACCGTGAAGCTGACGCTCGTCGACAACCGCGGCAACCTGGCCACCCTCACGCACCAGGTAACGGTCGTCGACGAGACACCCACCGCCGCGTTCACGATCGGGGTTCCCCAGCCCACGGTGGGGCAGTCGATTCCGTTCGACGGCTCGACATCTAGCGACTCGGACGGATCGATCGTCTCTTACGGGTGGAACTTCGGCGATGGCCCATCAACCACGACCACCACGCCGACCACTACCCACGCCTACACCGCTCCGGGCACATATACGGTGACGCTCACGGTCACCGACAACACCGGTCAGACCAGCACCTCTACCCCGCAGCAGGTCACGGTCATCGACGGCCCGATCGCCTCCTTCACCTTCTCGCCGAACACGCCGCTCGAGGGGACACAGGTCACCTTCGATGGGAGTAGCTCGCACGATCCGGAGCAGGGAGCGGTGATCGTCTCGTACACCTGGACCTTCGGCGACGGCGGCAGCGGCAGCGGGCTCAAGCCAACCCACACCTACGCAAAGTACGGCACGTACACGGTCAGACTGACCGTCAAGAACAGCAATGGAGTCACTGACACGACGCCGCAGACCATCACGGTGACAGACGAGGCGCCCACCGCCGCCTTCGTGGTCACCACCTCGCTGCCCGCGGCCGGCCAACCGGTCACGTTCAACGGCGCGTCTTCGGGCGATGTCGATGGAACGATCTCCTCGTATAGCTGGAACTTCGGCGATGGGTCCACTGGCAGCGGCGCCACGGCGAGCCATGTGTATTCCAACTACGGCACCTATACGGTGACTCTGACCGTCACCGACAGCGACGGGCGAACAGCCAGCGTCTCCAAGCAGCTGATCGTGCATGCGGCGCCTATCGCTGCGTTTGCGTACTCTCCGAGCCGACCTCCCCTCGCGACACTCGTGAGCTTCGACGCCAGCAGCTCGAGTGACCCCGAGCCGGGAGTGACGATCACCTCATACAGCTGGGACTTCGGCGACGGCGGGACCGCAACCGGCTTGACGCCAACTCATACGTACAGCGCCTACGGCACCTACACGGTAACGCTGACCATCACCAACAGCGTCGGCCAGAGCAGCTCCGTCTCGCAGCACATTGGTGTCCATGCACTGCCGATGGGGAGCTTCTCGTTTTCGCCAACCCCGCCGGTGGTCGGCTCGAGCGTCGGCTTCGACGCCACGGGCTCGAGCGATCCCGAGCCGGGCGCCACGATCTCCGGCTACTCGTGGGATTTCGGCGACGGATCCACCGCCACCGGCTCGAATGTCTCGCACACCTACCAGCGTCCAGGTGCCTACACCGTCACGCTGACGGTGGCGAGCAGCTTCGGCACGACCGCCACGACAACCAAGCGGGTGACCGTGATCGACCTGGCCCCGACGGCTGTGATCGTCGTGGGCACGGCGCACCCGGTATCCGGAGTGCCGGTGCAATTCGACGGCTCGCGTTCGACCGATCCCGCGGACCCGATCGTGTCCTACAACTGGAGCTTCGGCGATGGCGCCACCAGCACAGGTCCGCACGTCACCCACGCGTACCGCAAACCTGGCAGCTATCGAGTGGCGCTGACCGTGACCGACGCCGCGGGGACCGCTGCGACCGCTCACCGCGTCCTCCGGATAGCGCCCCCGCGGATCACCAGGCTCCAGCTGCGCTCTAACGCGAGGGGCGCAACCATGGTGATCTACGTCAACAGCGCCGGCGTTGTCTCGTTCGGGCACACGTCGATCCGGATCCGCCACCGAGGCTCGGTGCGACTTCCGATCCGGCTCAGTACCGCTCAGCTGCAGCAGTTGGGCCGCGGCGGATTGGTGACCCTTCAGGTCACACTGCGGTTCGTCCCGCGCCTCGGTCCGTCATCCCGTCTGCACCTGAGGATCGTCTTCAGTCTGCCGCTGACGCACGGTCGGGTGTACGCACGGCTTCAGCACTAGGCGCCGGCTCGGCGCGCGCGGGGCGTCAGGGCCCTGCGTCTGCCGCCTGCCCGGCGCGCCCGAGCCGCCAGCGCAGCGCTTCCCACTCCCCCCGCGACCGCCGCTCCCGCGAGCGCGACCGCTGCCTGGAGCCTGCGCCGCAACCGATCGAAGCGGAGGATCGCCCAGCCCTCCTGCCGCGCCACGCGCGCGAGCTCGGGATCCGGGTTGACCGCGACGGGGTGGCCGACGAGCCGCAGCATCGGCAGATCCGAAGCGGAATCCGAGTACGCATATGAAGTTGCTAGATCGATTCGCTGACGGTCCGCCAGCTGCTCGATCGCGCGCGCCTTGTCGGCGCCGTAGATGAACAAGCCGGTCGGCCGGCCGGTGAAGACGCCGTCCACCACCTCCGAGAAGCTGGACCCGATCGCACCGTCGAGCGCCAGCACGGTGGCGAGGAGCTCAGCCAGCTCATGCGAGGCTGCGGTGACGATGTAGACCGCTCGTCCGGCGTCCTGATGCTCGTGGGCGAGCGCGAGCATCTGCGGATAGATCCGCGGCAGGATTCCGGCGAGTACGTCGGCGCCGAGGCGCTCGAGGTCCTTGACGCGGGTGCCCGTGAGCGACTCTGAGATCCGGGCGCGCAGCGAGTGGGTCGCCTCGTCGCTGGCTCCGCGGAGCCGGAAGCGCATGTTCGCGAGCGCATCGGCGAGGAGCCGTCGCCTGCTGAGCAGCCCGGCGCGGTATGCGGCGCGACCGAACTGAAAGGCAGAGGAGCCCTCCATCAGCGTGCGATCTAGGTCGAAGAAGACAGCAGCCGGCCGCGAGCCGCCGACGAGCGGCTCCCGGTCGGGGGCGGCGAACGCCTCGCGGATCGAGTCGCGCGCCGATTCTGGACTTCGGTCAGCCGCCATTCACCTCGACGATCACCGCGTCACCCTGGCCTCCGCCCGAGCAGATCGCCGCACATCCGATCCCGCCGCCACGACGTCGGAGCTCGAGCACCAGCGTCCCGAGAATCCTCGCGCCGGACGCCCCGATCGGGTGGCCGATCGCGACAGCCCCGCCGTTGACGTTGACCCGGTTCTCATCGATCCCGAGCATCCGCATCGAGTTCAGGACAACCGAGGCGAACGCCTCGTTGATCTCCCACAGGTCGATGTCGTGCGCCTTCAGCCCCGCCTTCTCGAGGGCTTTCTGGGCGGCCTTGGCCGGGGTGCGGGCGAGGTACGCGAAGTCGTCCGCCACCTGCGCCTGCGCGACGATGCTCGCCAGTGCCGGCTTGCCGTTGCGCTTGGCCCACTCGTCGCTGGCCAGCACCAGCGCGCCGCCGCCATCATTGACACCCGGCGAGTTGCCCGCGGTGTGCGATCCGTCCTTGACGAAGATCGGCGGGAGCTTCGCGAGCGCCTCGAGACTGGCGTCGCGCCGCGGCGCCTCGTCGACCTCGACGACCGTGTCGCCCTTCCTGCCCTTGACCGTGACCGGCACGATCTCCTCGGGCAAGCGGCCCTCGTCGGTCGCCTTGATCACGAGCTGATGGGAGCGAAGCGCCCAGCGGTCCATGTCGGGTCGCGTGACCTCGAGCTCCGAGGCGACCTCGGTCGCTTCCTGGGCCATGTGCTTGCCGGAGAATGGGTTGGTCAGGCCATCGTGGATCATCTCGTCGATCGCCTTGGCGTCGCCCATCCGGAAGCCGAAGCGGGCCTCCTTGAGCAGGTATGGGGCGTGGGACATCGATTCCATTCCACCGCCGACACCGACCTCGAGATCGCCGGCGCGGATCGCGGCGTCGAGCAGTCCCGCGGCCCGGATCCCCGACGCGCATACCTTGTTGATCGTCTCGGAGGAGACCTCCTTCGGGATTCCCGCCTTCACCTGCGCCTGGCGCGAGGGGATCTGGCCCTGGCCCGCCTGCAGCACCTGACCCATAACGACGTGCTGTACCTGCTCGGGGGCGACATCAGCCCGCTCGAGCGCGGCCTTGATCGCCGTCGCTCCCAGCTCGGTCGCGTCGACTGGCGCGAGCGCGCCACCCAGCTTCCCGACCGGGGTGCGGGCGGCGGAAAGGATCACGGTCTTGGGCATGGTGGGGACTCCCGGGACTGGTGGCTGATGATCCAATCCTACGATGCTCGCAACCTCGCGATAGGGTCGTCGCCGTGAAAGTGCAGGCGACGACCCTGAGCCCGCTCGCCACGGACGCGGACACCGTGGCCGTAGCGGTCTTCGAAGGCGAAGGGATCGCGCACGACGTACCCGGCGAGCAGCTCGCGGCCTTGCTCGAGTCCGGCGAGGCCAAGCCCGAGCTGGGATCGCTCGCGGTGACGCACGCGGAGGGGCGGCGGATCGTGGTGGTCGGTCTTGGCGACCGGAGCCAGTTCGACCCCGAACGCGCGCGGGTCGCCGCCGCTGCTGTCCATGGCCGGTCGCTCGAGCTGAGCGCACGGTCGCTGTGCTGGGAGGTCCCGCATCACGTCGGTGACGACGTCGTCGCGGGACTCGTCGAGGGCACGGTCCTGCACGCCTACCGATTCGCCCGCTACAAGCCGGAGGCGCGCCGGGATGAAGTCTCACGCCTGATCGTCAGCGCCCACCATGACGTGGCCGAACCCGTGAGGGTCGCGGCCGTTGTGGCTGACGCCCAGAACCGCGCCCGCGACCTCGGAAACACCCCCGCCAACGACCTTCCGCCCGCCGCCCTGGCCGACTACGCGCAAGAGCTCTCCTCACGCCATGGGGTCGGTGTCGAAGTGTTCGACGAGGAGGCGATAGGCGCGCTGGGGATGGGAGCGTTCGCCGCGGTGGCTCGCGGCTCGGACCAGGAGGCAAGGCTGATCCGGCTCGAATATGAGGGAGCGCCATCCCCGCGGCTCGGGCTGATCGGCAAGGCCGTGACGTTCGACTCCGGCGGCCTCTCGCTGAAGAGCCGGGAGAAGATGCAGGAGATGAAGTTCGACATGTGCGGCGGCGCCGCCGTGATCGAGGCGATCGCCGCGCTCGCGGAGCTCCGTGCTCCCGTGAGCGTTGTGGGAGTCGTGGGGGCCACCGAGAATCTGCCGAGTGGCTCAGCGGTCAAGCCCGGGGACATCGTCACCGCGCTCGATGGGACGACGATCGAGGTCAACGACACCGACGCCGAGGGCCGGCTGGTGCTCGCCGACTGCATCGCCTACGCGCGCCGGGAGCGCTGCGAGCGCCTGCTCGACATCGCGACGCTTACCGGAGGGATCGTGATCGCGCTCGGCTCGACGCACGCCGGATTGGCCGCAAACGACGAGCGCTGGGCCGCGCAGGTGCTGGACTGCTCCGAGCGCACCGGCGAGCTGGTTTGGCGCATGCCGCTGCACCCCGAGTACGCGGAGATGGTCAAGGGGCGCTACGCGCAGCTGACCAATCACACAGTGCGTCGCGAGGCGTTCCCGGTTACGGCCGCCGAGTTTCTGCACCACTTCGCGGGAGAGCTGCCGTGGGCGCACCTCGACATAGCCGGCACCGCCTGGGATGTCCCGAGGCCGTACTTCGACAAGGGCGCCACCGGGTTCGGCGTCCGGCTCCTGGTCGAGCTGGCGCGCCGCGTCGGCTCGGGCGCCGGGGACCCGTGACAATCCCCCGATGCCGCTCGAGCTCTCCGACGACCACAAGCTTCTGCGCTCGACCGTACGGGAGTTCGCCGAGCAGGAGATCGCCCCGGTGGCCGAAGAGCTCGACCGCACCAAGTCATTTCCGTATGAGATCGTCCGGCGGCTAGGCGAGCTCGACCTGATGGGGATCCCGTTCCCCGAGGAGTACGGGGGCGGGGGCGGCGACACGCTCGCCTACGCACTTGCGGTCGAGGAGCTCACCAGGGTCGACTCGTCGGTGGCGATCACGATGTGCGCGCACACCTCGCTCGGGACGCAGCCGATCTATCTGTTCGGGTCCGAGGGGCAGAAGCTGGAATTGCTCCCGTCCCTGTGCCGCGGGGAGCGGCTCGCAGCGTTCGGCCTGACCGAGCCCGAGGCCGGCTCCGACGCGGGGAACACCCAGACGCGAGCGACGCTCGAGGACGGCGGCTGGGTGATCAACGGCAGCAAGCAGTTCATCACCAACGCCGGCACCGACATCTCCGCGCTCGTGACGATCACCGCTGTGACCGGCGCCGAACGTGAGATCTCGAACATCATCGTCCCGAACGGGACTCCCGGCTACGAGCCGGGCGAGCCCTACCGCAAGATGGGCTGGAACGCGTCGGACACGAGGCCACTGTCGTTCGCGGACTGCCGGGTCCCCGAGGCCAACCTGGTCGGGCAGCGGGGCGCGGGGTTGCGCCAGTTCTTCCACGTGCTCGACATCGGGCGCATCGGCGTGGCGGCGATGGGCGTCGGCCTGGCCCAGGGAGCCTTCGACCAAGCGCTCGTCTACGCCAAGGAGCGCCGCGCGTTCGGACGGCCGATCTCTCAGTTCCAGGCGATCCAGGGCAAGCTCGCCGACATGTCGACCGAGATCGAGGCGACCAGGTTGCTCGTGTACGACGCCGCCCGGCTGAAGGACGCCGGGCGCAACTTCACGCTGACGGCGGCACAGGCGAAGCTGAAGAGCGGCCGGCTCGCCGTCGAGGTCGCGGATGCCGCGGTCCAGATCCACGGCGGGTACGGCTACATCGAGGAGTACCCCGTGTGCCGCTTCTACCGCGACGCCAAGATCCTGACGATCGGCGAGGGCACGGACGAGGTCCAGCAGATGGTGATCGCGCGGGCGCTGGGGGCGTGAGGAACGCAGATCCGCCGCCCGCCGACCCTCCGGGGCGTGTGCATAGCGCGTCAACGTACGTTCTTACGGCCACGTCTGCCGTGTTACGCACGTCATTTGTGCATGACACGGCACGCTCCCCGGGAGACACGTGCCGTGACGCGTTATGCACACGACCCGCGCGGCATCCACGGCGCCGCACTCTCTCGTTGATCCTGTTTACGGTTGCGTTCACCTGGGCGGCGGCGGGCGGCGCCGAGGCCCAGCCATCACCCCGGGCAAGTCTGCAAGGCACCTTCACGATGACCGGAGTGGTGACCGTCGCCCACCACGTTCCCGGGGAGCAAGTCGGCCAGCAGGTCACGCGCACCTGGACGTTCGCGCCACTGTGCCCGACCGGTCCCTGCACCACGGTCCAGGTTGTGCGCACACGGATCAACGGAAGCGACACGGTCGCTCTCCAGCTGCGGCCCGGCGGCTTCTACGCGGGCCGTGGGATCTTCTACCTGCCGCTCGGGTGCGCCGGGCGCCGCTACCCCCACGGCCAGCAGGTCCCGTTCAAGCTGACGGTCCGCGTGACCGCGACGGCGGTGGTCAACGGAACCTTGGTCGCGACGAGCATCGCAGCGACCTACCGAAACCGCACGCGCAAGAACCTCACGCCGTGCGTCGCGGTCCTGGGGCACGACGCGGCGACATACAGCGGCACGCTCCAGCCGTCCCCGGCCTGAGCTCACCTTCCGATGGCCTGCGGGAAGTTGAAGAAGTGCTGGGGGTCGACGCGCTGGCGCACCGAGAGCAGGCGCGGATAGTTGCTGCCGTAGTACGCGTGGCGCCAGGTGCTCAGCCCGGAATCGATGTAATTCTGGTACGCCATGCCGGAGACGTACGGGCGCATGCTGGCGTACGTCTGGTTGAGCCACGAGGCGCCGCCGTTGTACGCGAGGTACTGCATCGCGCACAGCGCGTTTCGATGGACGAACGCGGTCGCACCGGGGGCTACGCGATTGATGGCTCCGCCGTATGCGTCGAACAGGATCGCCGCCGACCCAGGGACGCCCTGGCTCTGATGCTGGTCGATCGCGTTGACCAGAGTCTGCGCGCCGGCGTGTGACAACGGGTGGGTGATGTAGTCCGACTTGGCCCAGAACAGAGCGCGTGAGAGCGTGCCCCCCGGGGCGGTCCCGACCGTGTGACACGCCGGGAGCCCATGCGAGCAGCCCGCCAGGAACAGTTGCAGCGGCAGGTAGCTGCTATTGAAGCTGCCCGAGCTGGCTCCTGGGACCGATGTCAGCGCGGACAGAAGCCCAGGCAGATCCGATGAGGGACCGAGGTATTGCCCGTTGGCGTTGACCGTCTGATCGAAGTTCATGTGGAAGATCGAAGTGATCTGGTCGCGCGTGTGCGGAGCCCACTGAAGCCACGTCATCAGCGCCTGCGCGGCTGATGACCACGGCCACTTGACGTTGAAGTACGCGGCCGAGGCCGGCAGCCGGTGAACGCGGAACTGCAGATTCGTCACCACCCCGAAGTTGCCCCCGCCGCCGCCTCTCAGCGCCCACAGCAGGCCCGGATCGGTGTGCTTGTCGACCTGCCGGATGCGCCCGTCGGCGGTGACGATCTGGGCCCCGACGAGATTGTCGGTCGTGAGGCCGAAGGCCCGTCCGGCAAGCCCCATGCCGCCGCCGAGCGTCACCCCAGTAATCCCCACCGACGGGCACGAGCCCGCAGGCAAGGTCGCTCCCTGGGCCGCGAGGCCGGCGTAGACATCGATCAGCTGGGCGCCAGCGCCGATCGTGGCGATGCCGTGGCTGTGGTCGACATGAATCCTGTTCAGCTTGCGCAGGTCGAGGACGGCTCCGCCCGAGAGCGTCGAGTAGCCCGCGTAACTGTGTCCGCCGGAGCGCGCCCGCAGCGGGACGCCGTGGGCCACCGCCCAGCGCACCGCGCCGCGGACGTCGGCGGCGTCGATCGGCCGGCCGACCCAATGGGGCAGAACGCCATCGAACCGCTCGTTGTAGACGTGCGCGACGCCGGCAAAGCCCGGATCGCCCTTCGTGAACACATGGCCCCGCATCGCCTGCTGAAGCGTGCGCGGAGCGCGCGAAGGCTTGTGCGCCGTGCCGCCGGAACCGACGACGGCCGGCCCGCACCCCGAGAGCAGGGCAGTGCCGGCTCCCGCAAGGAAGCTGCGTCGATCGATGCCCTCGCGACGTCCGGTTGTCGCGGCCACGAGCACAGCTTGACAGATCGATCGGGTGTCTCGTGAAGCGCGGCTTGCGCGATCACCGTGGCGCGACGCGCAGCGATCCGAGCACGTGGTTGAGCACCAGCAGCTGTCGCCGGCGACCGGCGCGCGGTCCCGCGATCACGACGTACAGGCAGAACGCCCGTCCCGCCTGCGAGAAGAAGTGCTGCATCCCGATCTGGCCGGGCCGGGGATGGGCGAGACCGGAGCTCGAGAAGCCGGCGGGATCGAGGGGAAGGCGGATCCCGCGGGGCGCGAACAGGCCGTTTCCCGGCTTCAGCCCGGCGCCCGGCCGGTACTCGGTGAGGGCGAGAAACGACGCCTCCGGCGGCATCTCCGAGGTGCTCTCGGGCCCGAATTCGCCATCTTCCGAGAGCGGCAGCTGGAAGTCTCCGGCATGCAGCGTCGCTGTCCTCGGCGAGCGCGCGAACACCTTGCCGCTCCAGCCGGCCGGCAGCGCCACCCGGATACCGTGCGCGTCGAGGATCACGCGAGCACTCCCGCCAGTGCCACGCCGAGGCTCGCCAGAAGCGCGGTCATGCCTGCGCGGCGCACCGGCTCGCGTGAGCGCTCGAGCGTGCGATGGACCGCGAACAGCGCCCCGGGGGCTTGAACGCCAACGGAGAGCAGCGGCGTCAGCCCCCGGATCGCTCCATAGGACCCCATCACGACCGCACCCTGGACCGGGGTGGCGCTGAGCAGCGCGGCGGCAATCGCCACGTATGTGGCCGCGCTCGTGACGACGGTGCTGACCCCCACGCCGAGTTGGGAGCCGTACGCGGCGCCGTAGACCCAGCCGCGGAACTCGTCCAGCCAGCGCTCGTTGACCTGACGGCGCGGACCGGGGACGCGCCGAAAACCGGCATCGAGAGCGACCGCGCCCGCGAGTGCAGCCGCCAGCACGGCCAGCCGCGACTCGTCGCTGACCCTGTTCGAGAGCGCGAGCCAGCCGACAGTCCCGAGCATCGCCCCGAGTGCAGCCCCCGCGGCGGTCGCTGCACTCGCGAACGCGACGACCGTGAGGGCCCATCTCGATCCGCGGCCCCGCTCACCGAGCGGAGTGATGCTCGCGAGCATCGACTCGCCTCATGGCGACCACGCTGCGCGCACGGCGCCGACGATCGCGGCGACGAGGCCGAGCGCCACAAGCTCGCTCAATCCGAGTCTCCGCCGTTCGCGCGGCCGGGGTAGAGGCTCGGGTGCCCGGGACCGATCCCTCCTGACGCAAGCGTGGCATCGACGCGCAGGCCCCGGCGAGTGCCGGCGGACCGTGGACTGTGCTCGCGCTGCTCCTCGAGCGCATCCCCCACGAGCGATGCCAGCGCCTGCCATGTGGTTGCGACCCCTTCTCCGCAGATCGCGCCGTCGACCAGGATGAAGTACGGAGCTCCGGGGACGTGGTAGTCCTCCCACGCCGCCGAGCACATCACTACGGGCACGCCGGCGGGCGCCAGCGAGCGCAGGCGAGCGGGACGCTCGCGCTCGGAGCCGTGGGTCACGATCACGATCCGCACTTCCGCCGGTAGGCGGCGCTCGGCGAGCGTCTCCCAGAAAGACATGCAAGTGCTGCACCCGCTGGTCAGGAACGCCAGCAGCGTCGGCGCGGCGGCGGGCCCGGTGAAGTCGAGGGTGAGCGCGTCACCCTCCGGGGTGGCACCCGCGATCCGCGCGGCCACGGCGCCCTCGCGGGGACGGCCGTTCCTGGGTGGCGGGACGGCGGTGCTCGGCAGGCGAGAATCCGCGGCGCGGCTGTCCTCTTCGGGCGGGCCGAGCCGCCGCAGGATCTCCGCGTGGCTTCGCAGCAGCCCGGCGACGAGCACCAGCAGCAGCACCAGCAGCACTGTCTCCGCAGAGAGCAGCGCGACCATCACGCGCCGCCGCTCTCGGGGGGCTCGACCGCAAGCCCCTTCAGGCACCGAGCCTCGTGCGTGCACGTGTTGTCGTCCGTCATCTCGGTGCCGTTGCAGCTCCATCCCGGCAGACTCGCCGGGTTCTGGCAGATCACCAGCCGGCACACCACCTCAGTCGTTCCGACGATCTGCGTGTTGCACTGGCCGTAGCGAAAGTGGTTGCAGTCGATTCGGCGCCGCGCGCAGTCCCCGCGAGCGCACTGGCACCCCCCAGGGAAGATGTGGCCCGGGATCCGGTTGCAGTCGATGTAATAGCGGACCCCGGCGCGATGGCAGAGGCCGCCTCCCGTGTAGCTGGTGCATTTCCACCAACCCGCGATGTAGGTGTCCTTCGGGCAGGTGTTGCGGCCGTGCTCGATCTCGCAGCAGAACGCCGTGTAGCCGTCGAGGCATAGTCCGGAGGAGCAGTTCCCCGGCCTGATCACCGCCCAGGCCGTACCGGGACGCAGCAGGTAGCGCACGGGCGCGACCGCGAACGCGGTGCCCGCAAGCGCCGCCCGCGAGAGGGCCCCTCGCCGCGAGACTCGTCGCTCGAGCAGCCTGCCGACTGCGCCCGCGAGCCGTTTGCTCATCTGCCCGGACTCCACGCCGACAACGCGGACGGCAACAGGGTGTAGGCCATCACAATCGCGTAGGCGCATCCGACGACCGCGAGGACGAGTGTTCCCGCGAGCCCGGTCGGGCGGGCGAGCATCCACTCGAGCGCGCGAGGCGTCCAGACGGCGCCCGCCACGCACACCGCCGCCAGGAGGGCGCTCAGCAGGCACTGCGCGGCGGACGCAGGTCGGTCGCTGTCACCGAAGCATCCGCACGACACCTGCCGTGATGAGAGCGCACGCGCAACCGCGGCGAACGCCGCATACAGGCCTGCCGCCGCCGCTGCCGAACGCGGCCCGGGCGCCACGAGGCACCAGACGCCGAGCGCAAACTCGAGCACCCCGAGCGCCCGGATGAGACCCGGCGACGCGTGAGCACCAAGCGCCCGCACGGCGCGGACTGCACCTGTCGGCGAGTGCAGCTTGGCCGTCCCCGCGGCGCACAGTACGAGCGCGGCTGCCGCGAACGGGACGCTGAGGATCTCCGTCACTAGGCCACCGAGCGCTCGAGAATGGTCGTTGCCGCGCTGGCTGGATCGAGCTCGCGACTGACCACGCGGTCGAGCAGCTCCTTGACCGCGGGATCCTCCCTCACCGACGCCTCCAGTTCCCTGCGCATCCGTGCCGCGGCGATCGCGAGGACCTCGTTCATCAGGTTTCGGCGCCGCCGGTCGGACAGGGTTCCCTCGGCGTCGATGAACGCTCGGTGCTGATCGAGCTTCTCGGCAAGCTCCTCGACCCCCTCGCCTCGCACGGCCTCCGTCTGGACGATCGGAATCCGCCAGTCTCCGCGGGGGCCGAGCGACAGCACGCCCCTGATCTCGCGCACCATCGTGTCGGTGAGCGGATGATCTGCCTTGTTGACGACGATCACGTCGGGGATCTCCATCACGCCGGCCTTCAGCGCCTGGACCGAGTCGCCCGACCCGGGCATCAGCACAAGCACCACGGTGTCGGCATGGTCGATGATGTCGACCTCGGCCTGCCCGACGCCGACGGTCTCCAGGAGGATCACATCCCGGCCCGCGGCGTCCATCAGCAGCGCCGCCTGAAGCGCCGCCTCGCTCATGCCGCCCAGCGCGCCGCGGGTCGCCATCGAGCGTATGAACACGCCGGGATCGAGGAAATGGTCACTGAGGCGGATCCTGTCGCCGAGCAGCGCGCCCCGTGTGAAGGGCGAGGAGGGATCGATCGACAGGACCCCGACCGAGTGCCCGCGCGCCCGTTCGATCTTCGTCATCGCCGCTAGCAGCGTCGATTTCCCGACCCCTGGCGGACCGGTGAACCCAATCACGGCTCCGTTTCCGGTGCGGGGATAGACCTCGCGGACCAGCGCCCAGCCCTCGGGGTCGTCATCCTCGACGAGCGAGATCGCACGCGCCAGCGCCCGCCGGTCGCCCGCGAGCAGGCGCTCGGCCAGCGTTCCCTCGGTGTCGGGCACAGCGGGCAATGATGTCAGGGCGGTCCCCGGGTACGCGGATACCGCGCCGGCCTCCGGAACCGTAGGATCTCGCCGTGCAGTCAGCGCGGACCACGACGGCACAGCCGGCGAGCACCACCACGGTGAAGCCGGCGGTGACAAAGACGATCGAGCCGCGGCGCCCCTTCGGGCCCTCGGCTCTCGCTCCGCCTCCGATCATCCGTGGCGCTCCGCCGCCGCTGCACGGCGGCCCTCTGACCTTCCTGCGATTCGCCCGCCGCAATCACATGATGCGCCCGGCATACGCGCTCCTGATCGCGCGGTGGCTGTGGCTGAAGCTCCGCTGGCGGGGTCGCCTTCAGACCGATGGACTGTGCTTCGTCTGTCCCGGCGTCAAGTTCGAGATCGGGCGCAAAGCAACCGTGACTCTCGGCCGCTGGTCCTGGATCGGCCACCGCTCGAAGATCCGCGCGCATGAGGGCCACATTTCGATCGGCGCCAAGTCGGTGCTGGGTCAGGAGTGCACGATCTCCTGCTACCAGCGCGTCTCGATCGGGCGGGAGTGCATCATCGCCGACCGGGTGATGATGATCGACTTCGACCACGGCATGGTCGAAGTGGAGAGGCCGATCCGCGAGCAGGGCATCTACAAGCGCGACGTGAACGTCGGCCACAACGTCTGGATCGGCTACGGCGCCTGCCTCCTGCGCGGCGTGACGGTGGGCGACAACTCGGTCGTGGGCACGAGCGCCGTCGTCACTGCCGACGTGCCGGACGACGCGGTCGTCGGCGGCATCCCCGCGCGGCGGATTCGCATGCGTGACGCGCCGCGTACCTTTCGCTGGGAGTAAGACCCTCACCCGCAGCACACTGCGAGGAAGTCCAGAGCGCGGTCCAGCCCGCCGGCGCGAAGGCTGAAGTCGCCCGACCTGATCGCAGGAGTGAAGCGGTCGTAGAACGCGCTTGTCAGCCCCAGCCTGCGGTGGACTCTGTCCCAGCCGAGCGCGAGCGCGAGCTCGTGCATGCGGAGCTTGCGGGCGTGGTGGACGCCAAGCAGCTCGACCTGCTCGAACACCGCGCGGCACAGATCCTCGAAGTCGCCGGCGCGGTACTCGCGGATGTGCCATGGGTTCTCGGACCTGGCTGACCCCGGCGGCGCAAGCGTCAGCACGTTCGGCGTCGAGATGTACGCGACCCCGCCCGGCGCGAGGATCTCGCGGAAATGCTCGAGCACTCCCACGGGGCTCTGAACGTGCTCGATCGTCTGCAGGCAGACGACGACATCGAAGGCCCCCGGCTCGCCATGGGTCTCGACGATGCCGCGCTCGAAACGCAGATTCTGGCGGGGGTAGCGAAGGCGGGCGTGCTCGTGAGCCTCCGGGTTGGCGTCGACCCCGATCACGCTGTCCGCGCTTCGCGAGAGCACCTCCGAGCCGTAGCCCTCTCCGCAGGCCATGTCGATCACCCGGCGCCCTGCGATCCGGGCGCCAATCCACTCGTATACGGCGAGATGCCGGCGGTACCAGTAGTTCTCGGCAGGCACGTCGGGCAGGGTCCGCTCGCCCGTGAGCTCGAGGGGCGGCACTCCGGGCGGCTGGTTTCGCTGAACGTAAACGTTCACTGGCAAGCTGACAGGGTAATGTCCGGGCGGCCATGCAGGCAGTCCTGAGCCCCGATGACGTCCGCGCAGCCAACACCCGCTACCACGACGTTGCGGCGTCGAGCTACGACTTCAAGTGGGGCATCGACTTCGGCGCGGTGGGTCAAGCTCAGGTCCGCAGCAAGCTCCGCAAGCTTCTCGGCGCGGAGCTCGATCGGGGGTACGGCGAGGCCCTCGAGATCGGCGCCGGCACCGGCTACTTCAGCCTGAACCTGCTCCAGAGCGGTGCGATCCGGGCCGCGACCTGCACCGACATCTCTCCCGGCATGCTCCACACCCTCGAGCAGAACGCCGACCGGCTCGGGCTCTCGGTGCAGACCGAGCAAGCGGATGCCGAGGAGCTGCCGTTTGACGACGAGAGCTTCGACCTGGTGCTCGGCCATGCCGTGCTCCATCACCTTCCGGGACTCGAGCGCGCGTTCGCCGAGCTTCACAGAGTGCTGCGCCCAGGGGGCCGGATTGTGTTCGCGGGCGAGCCGTCCAGATTCGGTGACCGCTTGGCGAGCGTCCCCAAGCGGGCGGGCGTGGCAATCGCACCGCTCTGGCGGGCGATCCTGCGCTGTCGGGAGGCGCCACCGCCGGACCCCGGCGCGCCGGACGCCGACCACGAGCTCGAGCGGGTGGTCGACATTCACGCGTTCGCTCCCGGCGAGCTCGCTCGGTTCGCGCGGTCGGCGGGGTTCGCCGACATCGCGGTGCGCGGCGAGGAGCTCCTCGCAAACTGGTTCGGGTGGTTCAACCGCGCGCTCGAGGCGTCCGCGCATTCCGACGACGTACCGATGCTCTGGCGACAGTACGCCTTCCACGGCTATCTGGTGCTCCAGCGCATCGACGAGCGCCTGCTGGAGCCCGTGCTGCCGCCTGCGGTCTTCTACAACCTGCTGCTCGCCGCGCGTAAACGCTGACCACCCGCCCATACACTGGGCCTAGTGACCGATGACCGCTCGAGCGAATTCCCGCTGTTCCCGCTCGGTCTCGTGGCGCTACCGGGCGAGCTGATCCCACTCCACATCTTCGAGGAGCGCTACAAGACGATGATGGACGAGTGCCTGCGGGAGGAGCGCGAGTTCGGGATCGTCTGGCTGGCCGACGACGGGCTGCGGGAGATCGGATGCGCGTGCGAGATCGAGCGGGTGCTCGAGCACCTCGAGGACGGCGGGATGAACCTGGTGGCGCGTGGCACCCGGCCGTTCCGGGTGGTCGAACGGCAAGCGCATCTGGCGTATCCCGCGGGCGTGATCGAGTTCGTCGAGGACCGCGATGGCGAGGCGGACCCGGAGCTTGCAGAAAGCGCCCATGAGGCATACGCGGAGCTCGTCAAGCTCGCGACCGACCGGGTCCCGGACCCGGGCGAGCTCTCCGATCTGGGTGCCTACGCGATGGCAGCCACGATCGACTTCGGGCTCGAGGCCAAGCAGGGGCTGCTCGACCTGCGCTCGGAGAACGCGCGCCTGAAGCTGGTGACCCGGCTGCTGCGGGCCGCGATCAAGCGGCTCGAGTTCGTCGAGCACGCGCAGGAGCGGGCGCGCTCGAACGGCAAGGTCAAGCTCGGCTGAGCGCCACTCGGCCGCCGCCCACGCGCGGCCGGGTCAGGCGTTATAGCCGACCATCGCCGCCCCGAACAGCACGCAATAGATCCCGAACGGGTTCAGGTTCCCGCGCCTGAAGTAGCGGGTCAGGAAGTGAACCGTCACGACCGCGGTGATCGCAGCGGCCACCGCCGCGACGATCGATGCACTTCGGATCCCGGCACCGAGGGGGCCAGTCAAGTCTGGGAGCTTGTACACCCCGGCCGCAAGGATGATCGGCGTCGCCAGTAGGAAGGCGAGGCGGCCCGCGTCGTAGTTGTCGAGGCCCCTGGAGAGGCCCGTGGCCATGCACATGCCGTCGCGGCTCATCCCCGCGATCAGCGCGGTCGATTGGGCCACGCCGATGACCCCCGCCTCCTTGTATTCGAGCGTGTCGAGCTTGCGGCCGCCGTCGTCCTTGGCGCCCTCACGCAGGGCCAACGCGTGCACCTCTGAGCGCCTGCGAAGCCGCTCGGCGCCGAGCAGGACCAGGCCGTTGACGACCAGGAATATCGACGCGATCAGCGGTTTGGCGGTGGCCGTCCGGGCGGCGTGCTCGAACAGGAGCCCGAAGATCCCGACCGGTAGGCTGGCCACAACGATCAGCCACGCCAGCCGCTCGGTGGGCGTCTCGGCCTTACGCTTGCCGAGGGTCGCGAAGAACGCGCGGATGATCGCGATCCAGTCGCGCCAGAAGTAGATCAGCAGCCCGATCGCGCTCCCGACATGGAGCATCACGATGAACGCCAGCCACGGCGACTCGGTTTGCGACTGCCATCTGACGATGTTGTCCCAGCCGAACAGCGTCGGAAACAGGACGGTGTGGCCGAGGCTCGAGATCGGAAACAGCTCGCTGACGCCCTGGAGGATTCCAAGGACGATCGCCTGGAACGTGGTGATCAGGCTGTGGGCAGCTGGGAGCAGCACGGCCGCGGAGAGGCTAGCGACCCGGGAGGCCGGAAGAGCTGTTATGAAAAACCACACGCACGGTGTGAGGCGTCGAGCGCGAACAATTCGGCCTGCGCGAGCTCCGGATGATCGCTCGCGGCCGTGTCCGGAAACGAGATCGTGCCGTCCTGGAGCTTGATCGAATAGGAGTAGATGGTGCGCGGTCCAGAGCGGATCAAGAGCTTCGCCTTGGCGTCGCCCGCAAGGGCCTTGGCGAGGTCCCGCGCTCGGAGCAGCAGCGGGTCGGGCAGTGGCTTGGCCGCCGCGCCGGCGCAGCGAATCGTCCCGGAGTCGTTGACGAGCAGCGTGAGCTTGGTGCCCTGGCCGATCCTCGAAAGCACGAACAGATCGGGCGACTGTAGGCTCAGGCCGCAGGCGGCGAGCCCGAGAGCCGCAGCACCCGCGAGCGCGGGCGCTGCCTTCATCCGGCGCTCACCGTCTCCGACGCTCCTCCCCGGCGCGGATCGCCACCCCCCCAGAAGTCGCCGCGATCGTCGCGCTCGACCGCCTGCACGCCTCCGAAGAACAGGTTGCGATCCCTGAAGCGCGCGATGCTCCGGCCGAACTGCTCGAGCGAGTGCGTGTCGACGCCCGGCTCGACGTACACGATGCCGTCCTCGAAGTGCAGTCGCGGCGCTTGCACGGCCTCGGGGGCCCGCATGCCCTCGTCGACCACGCGGATGATGGTCTGCAGGATCGCTGAGCGGATCCGGTTCGAGCCGGCGCTCCCCAGCACCAGCTCGGGGACTCCGCCGCGACGCACGACCGTCGGCGCCATCATGCTCGGCAGGCGCCGGCCAGGCGGGTGGCGGTGAAAACCGAGCGGGTTCAGGTCCTGCTCGCCGAGCATGTTGTTGAGGTGAACGCCGGTGCCCGGGACGATCACTCCCGAACAGGAACCGTTCGAGCACGTCACTGAACACGCGCGGCCGTCGCGGTCGAGCACCGCGATGTGAGTGGTCGATCCGAGCGGGGGCGCTGGGTGTGGGGCGGCTGGCGCGGGGGGCTCCCTCCCACCCAGGAAGCGCTCCACGAACTGCGGATCATCGAGCCCGGCGAGGAACTCCGGGGTGCGCTCCCCCTGGATGCGCTCCATCACCTCAACGATCCGCTCGGTGTCTGGTGCTCCGTCGCCGGAGTCGAGCAGGTGAAGCGCCCGGGCGATCAGGATCCCGCCGGCGGATGGCGGCGGGTTGGTCAGGACTTCGCGATCGCGGTAGGCGACGCGCACGGGCTCGCGCTCTGCGACCGCGTATCCGGCGAGGTCCTGCGCGGTCAGCATCCCGCCCCGCTCGGACACCCAATCGACGATCGCCGCCGCGACATCCCCGGTATAGAACGGGGCGGCTCCCTCCGCGCTCAGGCGCTCGAGCGCGTCCGCGAGCTCCGGCTGCCGAATCGTCTCGCCCTCCACGAGCGGCGCTCCACCGGGTGCGAAGATCGACGCGGCCTCGGGCGTGGAGGTCGCGATGTCCGCGAGGATCTCGATCAGGTACGCCTGCTGACGGTTGATCTGCACTCCGTCGCGCGCCAGCCGCGCAGCCGGTGCGACCAGCTCCGACAGCGGCGTCCGGCCGAAACGCGCCGCCGCCTCGCACAGCCCCGCCGGCACACCAAAGGTGCCAACCGATGCAACGCCGATGTTGAACACCTGGACCGCGTCCCCGAACGAGATGCTGACGGGCACCAGCTCCGCCCGATCCGACGGACCCGCTCCCTCGCCGGGCGCCTCCACGAAGAAGTCGAGCAGCACCGCCTCACGGCCGGCCTGCGCCACGAGCATGTAGCCGCCCGCGCCGAGGCTCGTCAACAGCGGCTCGCACGCGAACGAGGCGAGCATCGCCCCGAGCGCGGCGTCGACCGCGTTGCCGCCGTCGCGGAGCACCTCCGCGCCGCGGCGGGCAGTCAGTGGATGCCCGGCGGCGATCACGCCGAGCTGGGACGAGCTGGTGGAGCGTCTCGTGGGCAGACCCACGTTATAGCCCGTGCTGCGCCGGGTCACAGACCCGTCGCGGCGCGCGGGCGCGGCGGAAACGGGCCCAATGAAGGCAGCATGACCGCGCCGCACGAGCGATTTCGTGTGCATAACACGACAAGCTGCGCGCGACCGCGCACGCGTGACGCTTTAACCACGTGATTTGTGCACAACGCGTCACGCCTGGCCGACAGAACGTGCCTTGTCGCGTTATACACCCTCCCCCCGCAGACACTTCCTGACGGGCTAGAACCAAGCGTGGGAAGGACGCACCGAGCGACGTGTGCTCCGCACACGAGCGAGGGAGAACGCCCCCAGGCGCCGGGAATGGCCCGTCAGCGGCGGGGGATGAACTCAGGGACGTCGAGCTCCCCAGCGCGGGAACCGGTGCCCTGGCGCACGCGGGTCACCCGAGGCTCGCCCGGCGGCTCCCGGAGCGAGGATCGGGCGTCGCGACCGAACTCCGGGACGCCGGGGCTGGCGTCCTCGCGCCGCCGCGGCCTGCCGTTGCCGTATCCGGTCGCGACGCCGACGCGATTGAGCAGGCGCGCAATCTGGCGATCCGGCAT
>CATPBV010000196.1 GCA_955652345.1 uncultured Solirubrobacteraceae bacterium
CGCGTGCGCGCGCGTTCCACCTCATCTGTTGCACCGCGCTTGTCAGATCGAATAGGATGCGCGCTCGTGTGCGAAATCTCGCTGACTAGAGCAAGAACGTGCAGCTGAACTAGATCATCCTGATCGGGCAGCTCCTCGGTGGTCGATGAGGAGCGGCCCGGCTGACAGATGGACGAGGACCTTCGACGCCACCCATCAAAGGAGGACCGGAAGTGAAGTACATCCTTGCGTCAGCCACGCTCGCGGCAGCACTCGCATTCCCAGCCACGAGCCTCGCCTCCTATAAGCCGCCTCCGTCGTCAGGAGACTCGTGGTACTGGGAGATCAACGCTGCACAAGTCGGACTGGTCGGCCTGCCCGCGACCAACGCCGCATATCCCGCGCCCGGGAGCGCGCACATCTGGGATACGGACCTGTTCTTCGACTCGAACACGTCCTATAACGACAGCCAGGGCCACCCAGTGCTGAACATTCCAACTGGCGCCTCCCCGGTCGTGCAGGCGATCCACGCAGCCGGTCACTACAGCATCTGCTACGCCAACGCCGGCTCGTTCCAACTCGGCTGGCCGGACAACGCCAACTTCAACCCGGCCGACTACGGCAACAAGGCGCACCGCTACCAGCTGCGGGGCTTCCCAGACGAGTGGTGGCTCGATGTTCGCGGTTTCAAGAACTACGTCGCGGGCAACAACTCGACGCTGACAGGCGCTGCGGCCGACATCGCGACCCAGCTGAACAAGCGCTTCCAGTGGTGCAAGCTCGAGGGCCACGACGCGCTTGAGCCTGACAATCTGGACGGCTACACGAACAGGAGCGCCTCGGGAGCGAGGGGCGGCGGCTGGGGCCTGACACAGGCCCAGGACGCGGGCTTCGAACGGTGGATCGCGTACAACGCCCACGCGGACGGGCTCGCGGTCTTCCAGAAGAACGACGACGCCAATGCATCGGTCGATCAGCCGCTGTTCGACGGTGTGATCAGCGAGGAGTGCAACGCCTTCGCACCTCCGCCGTGTGGCGGCCCGGGAGGTACCTGGACGCCCTACCTGAATGCACATAAGCCGGTGCTGAACGCCGAGTACATCGAGGACGGCGAGACGACCTCGCAGTTCTGTCCCGCCGACCACGCCGCCGGGATCTACGGCGCGCTGTTCACCAACGCCCTCGACGGCTCGTACTACCAGGTCTGCTGGAACTCACAGAGCCAGCCCTGACCCGCTGACGCCGGGGGCATCGGGAGGGACCGGGACTCGCCCCGGTCCCTCCCCGCGATTACTGCTCCGGCGACTCGGCGACGACCGTCACGCGCAGGCCCGCGGCCTCGATCTCCTCGAGTGCCTCCGGGTCGGCGGCGCCGTCGGTGATCAGCTCCTCGGCGCGGGTCAGCTGGCAGATCCGCGCAAACGCCACCTTCCCGATCTTCGAGCTGTCGGCGACCACCGTCACACGCCGCGCACGGTCGATCAGGGCGCGGTTGGTGCGGGCCTCGATCTCGTGATGGGTGGTGAGCCCCGCTTGGGGCGAGATCCCATCGACCCCGACGAACACCATGTCGAGGTTGAGCCCCTCGAGGCTGGCCTCGGCGATCGGCCCGACCAGCTCGTATGACTCCGCGCGAGCCACGCCTCCGGTCACGACCAGCTTCAGATTGGGGCGGACCGCGAGCTCCGACGCGATGTTCAGCGCGTTGGTCACGACGGTCAGCTGCTGGCGGTCGACGAGCGCGCGGGCGACCTCGGTGGTGGTCGTCCCGCCGGTGAGTCCCACGGCCCAACCGTCGGTCACGCGGGACGCGGCCTCGCGGGCGATCCGCAGCTTGTCGTGCTGGCGCCGGGAGCTCTTGTAGCGCAGGGGGAGCTCGTACAGGACTCCTTGCGGGACAGCGCCGCCGTGCGTGCGTCCCAGCAGCCGCTGGTTCTCGAGTAGCCGCAGGTCGCGGCGAATCGTTGCTGGCGAAACCGACAGGTCGGCGGCGATGTCGGCGACGCTGACGCTCCCGTTCATCGACAGGCGCTCGAGGATCAAACCCAGGCGTTCTGACTGCTGCACGCGGCGAAGTGTAAGCAGCCGAAGTAGGTCGGAGGTGGGATCGCGCATCTAGCTGCTCGCATTATGTTGCATAATGCTCGTCTCTACCATATAGTGCGCAGAAGTGAGCGATGTACTCGCGGAGATAGATAGCCAGCCCGAGCTCTGGCGCCGGGCAGTGGCGATGCTCCCGGAGGTCGCCGCCAAGCTTCCGCCGACCGGCGACCGCGTGGCGATCATCGGTTGCGGGACCTCGTACTACATGGCTCAGGCGATCGCCGCCGCCCGCGAAGGCCTCGGCCGCGGCGAGACGGACGCCTTCCCGGCCTCGGAGATGCCGATCGGACGCGACTACGACGCGGTGGTCGCGATCTCCCGCTCCGGCACCACGACGGAAGTGGTTCGTGCACTGCGCGCGCTGCCCGCGGGACACGCCTCACTGGCGATCTCGACAGCGCCCGGGACCCCGGTGGTTCTCGCGTCAACCAGCGCCGTACTGCTGCCGTTCGCAGACGAGGCGTCGATCGTCCAGACTCGCTTCGCCACCACAGTGCTGGCGCTGATGCGCGCCCACCTGGGCGAGGACCTGGGGCCCGTCGTCGCGGATGCCGAGATCGCCCTGGTCCGCGCGCTACCCGCCGAGCCTTCCGACTTCGAGCACTTCGTATTCCTCGGGACCGGCTGGAGCGTGGGTCTGGCGAACGAGGCGGCGCTGAAGTTCCGCGAGGCCGGGGGCGCCTGGGCCGAGGCGTACCCGGCGATGGAGTACCGCCACGGTCCGATCAGCGTCGCTGGGCCTAGCTCCCTGGTCTGGCTGCTCGGGCCGGTCGAGCAGGACTTGGCCGCGGACGTTCGTGCCACCGGCGCGCTGGTGATCGAGAGCGGCTCCGATCCGATGGCCGAGCTGATCCTGCTCCAGCGCACCGCAGTTGCCCTGGCCGAAGCTCGAGGACTTGACCCTGACAGACCAAATCATCTCAGCAGATCAGTTGTGCTGCCGTGAATACTGGGAGGAGATCATGAAGCGGTACTTCGTAGTTGTGATCGCGGCGGTGCTCGCACTGTCCGCTTGTGGAGGCGGGAGCTCGAGCTCGGGGTCGGGCTCCGGCAAGCACGTCAACATCGTCCTGTGGCACGGCTTCACGAGCCCGGGCGCCGAGCTCGATGCGATCAAGGCGATGACCGCCGAGTTCAACCGCACTCACCCGACCATCACGGTGACGCCCCAGTTCGCGGGGAACAGCGACTATGCACTGCAGAAGGTGCTGGCGGCGATCGCTGGCGGCAATCCGCCAGACATCGCCTATCTGTACGGCTCGTGGTCGGCGAACATCGCAACCACGCCCGCGCTGGCGCCGCTCAACAGCTTCATAGCGCACGACAGCTCGTTCAACTGGAACGACTTCTGGCCCGTTGAGCGCGGGGTGGCTACGGTCAAGGGACAGATCGTCGGCGTGCCGGCGCTGGTCGACAATCTCGCGCTTGTCTACAACAAGCAGCTCTTTGCCCAGGCCGGCCTCGCTCCGCCAACGGCGAACTGGACTTGGACCGACTTCGCGAACGCCGCGCAGAAGCTGACGAATCCCGCCAAGAAGCAATTCGGATGGGCCTATGTCAACGATGGCAGCGAAGACACCGTGTGGCGCTTCTGGGCGATGCTGTGGGAGGCCGGCGGATCGATTCTCGAGTCCGGCAGCAAGCAGGCCGCGTTCAACTCTCCCGCCGGCGTCAACGCGCTCACATTCCTCCAGAATCTGGCGCGCAAGCAGTCGATCTACCTCGACACCGGCAGCGGCAACTATCTCGGGCTGTTCAACTCCGGGCACATCGGGATGCTGTGGACGGGGCCGTGGGACCTCGCCCAGATTGCGAGCGGCCATGTGTCGTTCGGGGTGCAGATCCTCCCCGCCGACCTGAACCATCAGACGATCGCCGGACCCGACAACTGGGTGGCCTTCAACAACGGCTCGGCGCGGAGCCATGCCGCGTACGAGTTCCTCAAGTGGTTCACGTCGCCCGCCGTCAATCTCGAGTGGTGCCTGAGGACCGGAGACCTCCCGATCCGAGCGGCGACCACCAAGCTCCCCGGCTTCAAGCAATACCTCGCCAAGTACCCGGGCGACCGCGTCTGGGTTCAGAACCTCAACAATGCACTCCAGGCTCGCCCGGTCCTGGCCACCTACCCGAAGATCTCGCAGGTGATCGGACAGGCCGTGCAGTCGGTGCTGCTGCTCAAGTCCTCGCCGCAGCAGGCGCTCAGCTCCGCCGACCAGCAGGTGAACAGCATCCTGGCGGCGCCGAGCTGATCGGCTGGCGGCGCCTTCATGATCGCGATCCGATAAGACGAGCCGCCTGAGATGACGGCATTGGCAGAGGACACCAGAGCGGTCGGCCTCGAGCGGCCACCGCTCTGGCGGCGGGTGCTCGGCTCCGACCAACTGGCCGGCTGGGCGTTCGTGACGCCCGCGGTGATCCTGATCGCGGTGTTCGCCGTGATCCCGATCGGGTGGGCGGCACTGCTGTCCTTTCAGGCAAACAACCTGCTCGCGCCGGCGCACTACATCGGGTTCGCCAACTACCAGGCCCTCGCCAAGGACCCGGCCTTCCGTTCGGCGGTGGTGCACACGGTCATCTACACGGCGCTTTTCGTCCCGATCTCAATCGGCGGCGCGCTCGGGCTCGCGGTCGCGCTCAACCGGAAGATCAGGGGGATCCGGTTCTACCGCCTGGCCGTGTTCGTCCCAGTCGTGACCTCGACGGTCGCGACCGGGATCATCTTCCTGTGGCTGCTCGATCCCACCTTTGGGATCGTCAACTACTTCCTCCACGCCGTCGGGCTCCCACAGCAGAAGTTCCTCCAGGATCCGAACCAGGCGCTCTATTGCATCGTCGGAGTGACCGTTTGGGAGTGGCTCGGGTTCGACGTGATCATCTACCTCGCGGCGCTCCAGGGGATCCCCCAGGATCTGATGGAGGCGGCGGAGATCGACGGCGCCAGTCGCTGGAGCACGTTTCGCAGCGTGGTCCTGCCGCTGCTCGGTCCCGCCACGCTGTTCCTGGTGGTGTGGTCCACGATCAACGCGCTCCAGTTGTTCGACGAGGTCTACGTGATGACGCGCGGCGGTCCGATCGGCTCGACGACCGCGATCGTCTTCTACCTCTATCAGCAGGCCTTCTCGAACTTCTCCGCGGGCTACGGGGCGGCGATCGCGGTGGTTCTGTTCCTGGCCATCCTGGTTGTGACACTGGTCCAGCTCTGGATCGGCCGCCGCCGGGTCTACTACGCATCCTGAGGAATCGTGGCGACCGGACAGACAGCCCAGGCCGAGCCGCTGTTCCGGCTGACGGTGCCGCCCGAGAAGCCGCGCCGCCGGCTGCCGTTCAGCCCCTGGCATCTGTTCCTGATGCCGGTGGCGGCGGTCATGCTCGTCCCCCTGCTGTGGATGGTGATCGTCTCGCTCGAGACCGCGTCTCAGGCCCAGAGATTCCCGCCGGTGCTGTTCCCGCATTCGTTTCACGTGCAGAGCTACGTCGACGCGTGGAACGCGGCGCCGTTTGCCCACTATTTCCTGAACAGCGCGATCTACTCGCTCAGCACCGTCGCGGGGCAGCTGCTGTTCTGCAGCCTCGCCGCGTACGCGTTCGCTCGCATCCGCTTCTTCGGGCGGGAGGTCCTGTTCGTGGTGCTGCTCGCGACGCTGATGGTCCCGTTCCAGGTGCTGCTGATCCCGACCTTCCTGATCGTCAAGAAGCTGGGAATGGTCGACAGCGTCGGCGGGCTAATCGTGCCGAACCTGTGCAGCGCATTTGGCATCTTCCTGCTTCGACAGTTCTTCCGAACGCTGCCGATCGAGCTCGAGGAGGCCGCCCGCATCGACGGCGCGTCGCGGCTGGCGATCCTGTTCAAGATCGTCTTGCCCCTGTCGCTGCCGGCGCTGGCGACGCTCGGGATCATCCAGTTCCTGTGGTCGTGGAACGACTTCCTGTGGCCACTGGTCATCATCAACACCGATACGCACGCGCCGATCCAGCTCGGGCTCTCGACGCTACAGGGGGGCCACTTCATGGAGTGGAACGTGTTGATGGCAGGCACGGTGATGAGCCAGATCCCGATCCTGCTGGCTTTCTTCTTCGCGCAGCGGTGGTTCATCCAGTCGCTGGCTTACACCGGGATCAAGCAATGAGAAACGGAGGTCTCCAGCAATGCCAGGCGTGAGCTTTGATGAGGTGACCAAGACCTTCTCCGGTGAGACGGTGGCGGTCGACAGGCTGTCCCTGGAGATCGCCGACGGCGAGTTCATGATCCTGGTCGGACCCTCGGGCTGCGGTAAGACCACCGGGTTGCGGATGGTGGCGGGCCTCGAAAAGCCGACGTCGGGAGTGATCCGAATCGGCGAGCGGGTCGTTAACGAGGTATCCGCGCGCGACCGCGACATCGCGATGGTCTTCCAGAACTACGCGCTCTACCCGCACATGAGCGTGTACAAGAACCTTGCGTTCAGCCTCAAGCAGAAGCGGACGCCCAAGCAGGACATCGACCGGCGGGTCCGGGAGGTCGCGGCGATGCTCGGCCTGGAGCCGCTGCTGAAGCGCCGACCTGCCCAGCTCTCCGGCGGCCAGCGCCAGCGGGTGGCGATGGGCCGAGCGCTGGTCCGCGAGCCGAAGGTCTTCCTGCTGGACGAGCCGCTGTCCAACCTCGATGCCAAGCTGCGAGTGCAGATGCGCGCCGAGCTCAAGCGGCTCCACGCCAGGCTCGGAGTGACGACGATCTACGTGACCCACGACCAGGTCGAGGCGATGACCCTGGGCGACAGGATCGCGGTCATGTCCGACGGCAAGCTCCAGCAGCTGGGCACTCCACAAGAGGTGTACGACACGCCGGCGAACGTATTCGTGGCGGGGTTCATCGGCAGCCCGCCGATGAACCTCCTGCGCGGGAGCGTCCGCTCCGGGCGTGTCACCGCCGGCGACTTCGTCCTGCAGCGTGCGGACGTCCCCGACGGCGAGCTGATCGTTGGGCTTCGTCCCGAGGCTCTGCGACCCGCGATGAACGGCCTGCCGTCGATCGAGTTCCGGGTCGACGTGGTGGAGCCGCTCGGCGACGAGGTGATCGTTCATGGCTCCGTTGCAGCGGAGCTGGCGACGGTGTCCGAAGAGGTCGAGGATGCGGCATTGCCGGGTGCGAACGGACTCCGGACCGAGGCGGTCGCACGCCTGAGTCCGCGGGACCGGCCGGCCGAGGGAAGCACCATCCGCCTCGGCGTCGAGCCGGCGGAGGTGTACCTGTTCGACGCGGGCACCGGGGCTGCGATCCGCTGAGCAGCGGGCTCCCGAGCCCGGCTCGGGAGCGCCCGCCAGAATTCAGGATTTCAACCAGCGGTTTCTATATGATCGCGGCGCGGCCGCGGCGAGGACAGAAAAGGAGCGTGGAGTATGGGTGAACCATCACCTGAGGGCGGCGGGTTGAGCCGCCGGACGTTCATTGCCACCTCAGCGGGTGTGGCTACGGCTGTGGGAGCGCCGGTGGCGATCGCTCTGAGCGATCAGAACCATCCGGTCGTGACCGAGCCGACCACGCCGACCCCGCGCGAGCCCGTGATGGCGTACATCCGTGACGCCAAGCGCGGCGAGCTGACCGTGGTCGCCGGTACGTCGGAGACGACCTACCGCGATCCGGAGCTGGTCAAGCGGCTCATGGCGATTGCCCCGCAGAGCGCGATGGAGGGTGGAAATGTCGTCACACCGTGAAGCCCCCGAGATCAGCAAGGACCCGGTAGCCGACAACGCCGACGTCTACGCGTTCGTCAGCCCGGACAACCCCAGCACGGTCACGATCATCACCAACTTCGTGCCGCTTCAGGAGCCGGCCGGCGGACCGAACTTCTACGAGTTCGGCGACGACGTCGCCTACTCGATCTACATCGACAACGACGGCGACGGGACTCCGGAGATCTCGTACGTGTTCAGGTTTCACACGGCCGTCCGGGATCCGAACACGTTCCTGTACAACGTCGGACCGATCAATTCGATCGGCGATCCGAACTGGAACAGGCGGCAGTTCTATTCGGTCACCCGGGTCGAGGGCGCCGACACGACCATCTACGGCACGGCAGCAGCGAACCCGCCGCCCGTCAGGCACGGCAAGCATCACAAGCACCACCATCACCACCACAAGCCCAAGCTGAAGGCGCGAGTATTGGGGAGCGGCTTGGCGTGCCCGCCGTGCAACATCGGGCCTCATTCGATTCCGAATTACGCGCCGATCGAGTCGCAGGCGATCCACACCCTCGGAGGCGGCATCAAGGTGTTCGCCGGACAGCGGCGTGAGGGGTTCTACGTGGACCTCGGCGCGGTCTTCGACCTCGCCGACCTGCGTCCGTTCCAGGCTGCGTTTGGCGTTCCTCCGGCGCTGGCCTCCGGACCCGGCGTGGATGACACGAAGGCGCTCAATATCCACTCGATCGCGATTCAGGTCCCGATCACCCAGCTGACCGCCAACGGCAAAGCGCCCAGCGGCATGACAGATCCACACGCCGTGATCGGCGTGTGGAGCGCCGCGAGCAGGCGATTGGTGCGGATCATCGACTCCGCCAACGACGCCAAGCACGAGTCGGGACCGTGGGTTCAGGTGTCCCGCCTGGGCAACCCGCTGATCAACGAAGTGGTGATCCCGATGGGCAGGAAGGATTACTGGAACGGGCAGTACCCGGCTCAGGACAAGCAGTTCCTGAACGACTACAAGGTTCCGGAGCTGTCGAAGCTGCTGCCGGCGCTCTATCCGGGTGTGTTC
>CATPBV010000197.1 GCA_955652345.1 uncultured Solirubrobacteraceae bacterium
ACGCGCGCAGTCTCCGGCGAGCGCAGAAGGGTGCATAACGCGACATGGCGCGCGCGAGCGCCCACGCGTGATCCGTTAAGCACGTCATCTGTGCATTGCGCGTCACGCCTGGCCGACAAAACGTACCTTGACGCGCTATGCACACGCGCGCGGTCGTCGGAGGGGTCCCGGGCGGGGACCAAGTTGCGCGTGGTGACGGCCGGAGGGGCCCGCCGCGACCGTCCGACTCACTCCCTTCACCAGACTCGTCCCTCGACCGCCGCCCGCCCCGCAACCTATGGCCGCCCACCCCTCCACAGCCCGCAGAGCCGGCGCGTCCGGCGAGCGTCCAACCTAGACGAACGCCGGTCATGGACAGCAGAGCGCATCAGAAACCTATGCTGTTCGGCCTCGACAACGCGCAATCCCTCGCGCTCATACAGCCGGATCGCGCGCGGATTCGCTCTGAGCACGTGGAGAGCCAGCGGCCGCTGCAACTCCTCGGCGCGGCGGAGGAGCCATCGCAGGATCTCGGTTCCGAGGCCTCTGTTCTGCCAGCTAGACGTCAGCTCTACGAGCTCGAGATACAGCTCGTCAGGCCGTTCATCGACGATGAGCACGCCTACGTCCTCGCGGCCGACCTGGATCACCTCACGCCTTAGGGTGAAGCGGTCGACAAACATCTGCCTTTGAAAGGCTTCGTCCCACCCCCAAGTCCCGGCGACGTACACGCCCACCGCTTCCTTGTGAAGTCCATACGCCGATTCGAGGTCGGAATGCGAGATGGGTCTGAGGCTCCAGACGATGTGCGCCGGCTGGGTCACGCGAGCTTGACCGTGCTAGCGGCGCGAATCGGGGCCTATCCTGAAAACCGTGCAGCCAGAGCGGGTCGCACGAATCCTGGCCCGGGTGCGCTCGACGCCGCCGGGCTTCGTCCGCACGTACGGTGACGTCGCACCCGGGGCGCCGAGGATTGCGGGCGCGGTGCTCTACGAATGCGAGGACCCGTCGGTTCCCTGGCACCGCATCGTCCGCGCCGACGGCTCGCTCGCGAAGGGGCGCGTCCAGCAGCGACTGCTCGAAGCGGAAGGGGTGCCCTTTCGGGGCGGTCGGGTCGACATGCGCGTGGCGCGCCTTCCTGACCTGTGATCTTCTTCCAGCGTGAGATCCGGCTCCAGGCGCGGCCGCGCGGGTTTCACCTGATCACGCGCGAGGTGCTCGACGGCCTGCCCGAGATCGCGAGTCTCGGCACGGGCCTGCTGCACCTGCTTCTCATGCACACGTCGGCCTCGCTCGCGCTGAACGAGAATGCGTCACCCGACGTGCGGCGGGACTTCGAGACCTGGTTCAACCAGGCCGTGCCCGAAGGCGCGGGCTACTGGACGCACACCGTTGAGGGTCCCGACGACATGCCTGCGCACGTCAAGGCGGCGCTGCTCGGACCGTCGCTGACGCTGCCGGTCTCAAGTGGCCGGCTTGCGGTCGGGACCTGGCAGGGGATCTACCTCTGCGAGCACCGCGACCGCGGTGGCGCCCGCTCGCTGATGGCTACGGCCTGGGGGTCGGCGCACGATTGAGCGGCTACGGATTCGAGACCGCTCCGAGGAACAGGATCGCCTGAGTCTGGCGGTCTCGCAGGACGAACACGAATGGACGGTCGACCTTGAAATGGATCGCGGGCAGCGGCGGCAGCGCGGTGACCCCGACGACGGCGCCGGTCGCTGCTGCGGCTTCCGTGCCGGCCTCGTCCACCCGGACGTAGGCCTCGTGGACCACGTGCTGGATTGCGAGCTGGCCCGGCGATCCGGCGATTCCGGAGAGGTCCGCCGCGGATGAGAACGCGTCCGGCATCCCCAGCGTGCTGAGCGCATCCGCAAGCTCGAAGTGCGTTCGAAGCCGCATCTTCGGCAGCGCCAGCTGGACTCGCTGGAGCGCGAGCCCATGAAGCAAGGCCAGTGGTCCTGAGACCGCGATTCGTCCGAGCAGCGTTCGCAACCCGCCGGGATCGGGCAGCAGGATGTCGAAGGCGAGCCGGCCCCCCTGGTAGGGGAGCTCGAGGACTCGATACCCCGGATGCGAGGCGTAGTCGAAGCTCGCCGCCTGGTTCATGGTGGGGACCTGAGTGGTTCCGCCGGGGGCATGGAAGGGCGCGAGCGATGTGTCCTCTCGGTGGAACGGCGAGGCCCAGCGGGCATTGAGGTACACCGCATCGGCCAGCACGAGCCGGGTGGACGTGTCCACGTCTTGGGGCCCGAGCAGCTGGGGGATCTTGCCGTTCGTCGCCTCTGAGACCCAGGCGTTGATCGCCTCGCGCGCGGCGTCAGGGGAGCTGGCGAAGTCGACGGTGCGCATCCCGGTCGCGTAATTGCGAGCCAGCACGCTCAGGAATGCCTGCCTGAACGCGGTTCCGCGCTGACCGAAGAGCGCGTTCGCGATCCGGAACTTGGTGGTGCGCGCGCCGACTGGCGCCAGCGCCTGGCCGAGCGCGTTGAACGCGGCATGCAGGCGATCCGGCGGCAGGCGGAAGTCCAGCGCGCTCGCCATCTCGGTGGCGGTGCGCCCGCGGGCCCCGGCGTATGTCATCGCCAGCGTGCCTGAGATGCTGAACGGAGACAGCGCCACCGTCGGCTGGGAGCGCGCCAGGAGCGCCAGCAGCCGACCGGCAAACTGCGCGTTGCCGGTCGCGAGCGCCGCCGCATCCGCGCGCGTGACGGTAGCCGGCGCGCGGGGATCGGCAGCCCGAACTTCGCCGGGCCGCGATGGCGGCGTGACGTGCGAGCCACAGGCGGCGAGCGCGGGCGCGATCAGCGCGAGCAGTGCGAGACAGCGGAGCATCGACTCACCTACGTGTCGGCCGCGCGCCCGTCACGGTTGAGCACGGATGGACGAGTTGCTGCGCGCGCGCTCTCGGCTAGCTGAGGCGCTCAGCGTCCCTGCCACACCGGCGGGCGCCGCTCCGCGAACGCGCTCGCACCCTCACGCGCATCTTCGGAGGTGAAGACCGGTCCCGCGATCTCGCCCTGCCGGGCGAAGAACTCCGCCTCGGGCCAGTCGACCGACTCGGTCAGGATCCGCTTGCTGGCTGCCACCGCAAGCGGTCCGTTCGCGGCGATCGCGCTCGCCAGCTCGAGCGCTGCCTGCACCGCCTCGCTCGGCTCGGTGAGGCGGTTGATCAGCCCGAGCTCGAAGGCCCGCTCCGCGGTGATCGGCTGGCCGGTGAGGGCGAGCTCCATCGCGATCGTGCGGGGCACCATGCGCGGGAGTCGCAGCAGCGCTCCGGCGGCCGCGACGAGCGAGCGGGTTACCTCCGGGATCCCGAGCCTCGCTCCGCGCGACGCGACGATCAGGTCGCACGACAGCGCGACCTCGAGTCCTCCAGCCACGGCGAACCCCTCCACGGCGGCGATCAGCGGCTTGTCGGCCGGACGCTGGGTGATCCCGGCGAACCCCCGATCGCCCGCATATGGTCGCTCGCCGGCCACGAACGCCTTGAGGTCCATCCCGGCGCAGAAGCCCTTCCCCGCTCCGGTGAGAACCCCCACTGCCAGCGCTGGATCGCCGTCGAGCTCGTCGAGCGCCGCAGCGATACCCCCGGCGACCTCGGCATTGACCGCGTTGCGTTGATCCGGACGGTTGATCGTCACCAGCAACGTGCGCTGTCGGCGCTCGAGCAGGACTACCGGCTCGTCGCTCACGCCGCGAACAGCCTCAGATCCGGTGGGCGATCCCCGCGTAGCACCGCGAGGTCGACCTGGGCGCAGTCGATCCCGCGGGCGGCCGCAAGCACGCGCGCTTGTGGTCTGATCTCCTGCGCCGCGAGCACGCCCCGGCACGACTCGAACGCTGGGTCGAGGCGGATCCGCTCGAGATAACGGGTGAGCTGCTCGACCGCCTCGATTCCGGCCACGCGCTTGATCTCGACTGCCACCCATCGCTCCTGCGCGTCCCGGCACATCAGATCGACGGGCCCGATGTCGGTCGGCCATTCCCGCCTGATCAACCGGAGCCCCTCCCCGCAGGACTCGGGCTGGCCGGCCAGCAGCTCTTGAAGGTGCGCCTCGACCCCGTCCTTGGCGAGCCCTTGCCGCTCGTCCGGAGAGCCCATGTCGTGGGTGACGTCCGAGAGCACCTCCGAGACTTCGACCTCGAGGCGCTCTTCGGTAGAGCCGGCGCGCTTCCGGACGACCAGGCCCTTCGGTGACTCCTCGATGACAGTCGGGGGAGTCATCCAATTCAGGGGCTTTACTTTAGGCCGACCATTGTCGTCCCAGACCATGAACGTCCCGTCGGCCTTGATCATCAGGAGACGAACGGCCTCCGGCAGGGTCGTCGACAGCCTTCCCGTGTATTGGATCGAGCACCGGGCGACCAACAGGCGCATTGCCGCACGATATGGACCGACGCGGACACTTTACGGCTTTATCCTGCCTTATCGATTCTTGATAAGACGGGATAAGGCTGATAAGGTGCTTGACCACGCGCCCCCACGACAACCCCTATACCCCGAACGCAGGGGCGCGCCCGCCGGCCCTGGTCGGACGTGAGTCTCAGCTGACGTCCTTTGAGGTTCTTCTGGATCGGCTGCGCAACGGCCACACGGAGCAGTCAATGATGGTTACCGGGTTGCGCGGGGTTGGGAAGACCGTCCTGCTAGGTGCATTCGAGGAACGGGCCCGCGGACGCGATTGGACGACGGTTGAGGCGGAAATCACCAAGAACGTCGACTTTGGGCCTCGAATGGCACAGCTCGTGCGGCGCGGCCTTCTCCAAGTCGCACCGAAGGCGCGCTGGAAGGAGCGAGCGGCACGGGCAGCTGCCGTCCTGAAGTCGTTTCAAGTGACGGTCTCGCCGCAAGGGGAATTCACCTTCGGACTAGATATCGAAGCTTTGGAAGGGATCGCCGACAGCGGGAGCCTCGGGGAGGATCTCACGGATGTCTTGGTTGCCCTCGGTGAAGCAGCGCAAGAGCAAGCCAGCGGAGTGGTGTTCCTGTTTGACGAGGTCCAGTTCCTGAAGACGCCTGAGCTGGAAGCGCTGATCGCCGCGCTTCACAAGACGGTGCAACGCCAGCTCCCGCTAACGCTGGTCGGCGCCGGTCTGCCGCAACTGCCCCGGTTGGCGGGCGAGGCCAAATCGTACGCAGAGCGGCTGTTTCAGTTTCCGACGATCGGCCAGCTCAGCGGGGAGCAGGCCGCCGATGCCCTGACCACGCCAGCTGAGTCGCTTGGCATCATGTATGCGCCGGACGCGGTTGACGCCATCGTCGAGTACACCCAGGGCTATCCCTACTTCCTTCAGGAATACGGGAAGATCGTCTGGGACTACGCTCCCGACACCCGGATCACACTCGAGCACGTCCGTGAATGCCAAGACGCCGTCGAGGCGAAGCTGGATGCGAGCTTCTTTAGAGTACGGACGGACCGAGTTACCGAGCTAGAGCTCCAATACATGCGGGCAATGGCCGAGCTGGGCTCAGAGCCTCAGTTCGCGAAGGATGTGGCGGGGCTGATGCGCCGAACGTCCGAACAACTGGGCCCGACGCGCTCTCGGCTGATCGAGAAGGGGTTGCTCTACACCCCTGCACACGGCCTCGCCGCATTCACCGTCCCCCAGTTCGATCGCTACATGCGGAGAGCCCATCGCTTGGATGTCCCGCCGCCGCGCGGCAAATCACGACGAAACTGAACTCGGCGTCATCCAGTTGAGCGGCTTGACGCTCGGCCCGCCCCCGTCCGCCCACACCATGAACGTGCCGTCGACTTTGATCATGAGCAGACGGGTCGCCTCAGGAAGCGTGGTCGAGAGCCGACCGCTGTATCGAACTGAGCACCGAGCGACCAGCAGGCGCATTCGCTGAACATAGGCTCAGCGCCGGACGCCTGGTGTCGCTATCCCTCCATCACCAGATTCCCTCCGTCCGCCTTCGAGCGATACAGGGCCTCGTCGGCGGCGAGGATGATCGTGGTTAGCTGATGGGGATCGCCGCACGCGAGCCCAGCGCTGGCGGTCACCTTCAAGCCTGGGCTGACCTCGTCCCACGGCGCCGCCTCAATCGCGGCCAGGATTGCCTGAGTTCGGCGGCGCGATGCGCTGGGCTTTGTCGATGGGAGCACGAGCATGAACTCGTCTCCGCCGATGCGCACGGCGAGGTCCTGGACGCGCACCGCGGAGCACAGCAGGCTCGCCAGCCGCGCGAGTGCCTCGTCGCCGACGGCGTGACCGTAGGTGTCGTTGACAGCCTTGAAGTGATCGATGTCGATCACCACGACTGCGACCGACTCGACGCCCCGCGTCACGAGGCCATCAACGTGCCGGTACAGCGCCCGGCGGTTACCGAGCCGCGTCAGGTCGTCGAGGTATGCGTGCTGGGTCAGCAGATCGTGCTCCGAGCGCAACCGCTCGACCTGGAGCAGCGACTGCATCGAGGCCAGCCTGGAAAGCCGGGCCTCCCAGCGCAGGTTCGCCAGATGCCTGGCGTAGCGGAGCCCGGCGGTCTCTGCACCCGCGGTTGCCGCCTCGATCTCCGCCGCTACGCCGAGCGCGAGATTGTGGACGTGCCGGCTCTTGGCGGGATCGACCAGCTCGAGCGCCATGTCGGCTTCTCTCAGGGCGTGAGCGCGATCGGTGGCCGACAATGCGTCCGCCAAGTGCAGCATCCCGGCGTTGTGGCCCTCGGCGACGCCCTCGCCCGCATTCGGGGCGCCGGCGCCGGGCGCGATCGCGTCCAGCAGGCGGGCGAAGATCCGCAGCTCCTGCCTCCAGCTCTCGGGCATCAGCTCGACGTCGGCGGCGCGCAGCGCCTCGATCGCCACGTCCAGTCGCTCGTGCGCTTCCTCGGTCTTGCCGAGCTCCCGCAGGGCGCACGCCCACTCGAGCTGTAACTCCGCCCGGTTGTAGAGGATCACGAGCCCGATGTCCGCTAGGCGCTCTCCGTGGAGCGCCACCTCGGCAGCGAGGTAGTGCTCGTCCTCGAGCTCCCACAGGTGGCGCTGGCCGTACACGATTCCGCAGTTCACGTGCGCCCGCGCGCGCATGCGTGGGCTTCCGGTCGCGCCCTCGAGCAGCACCGTCGCACGAGCCAGATCCGCATTCGCAGCTACGAACTCAGCTGGGTCTCCCGATGTCGTCTGGACCTCGGAGCGTCTTGCAAGCGCGAGCGCCACGGTGGCCGCATCACCGTCTCCGGTCGCGCGGTCGAGCAGTCGCTCGATCGCCGCGATGTGCACTTCCTTGGGGTCTCGCTCGGACCTGATGACCTCGAGCAGTAGGCAAGAGCGTGCGACCTCGGGCCAGCCGTGCTGGTCTGCCTCGCGCACGAAGTCCGCGATCTCCTCGGCAGTTATCTCGGCGCCGTCCTGGATCTCAACTGCAAGCCGCTCGGCGCCAGCGCTTGCTTGGGTGCGCAGCGTCGCCTCGTCCGCATCGGTGAGCGGGCGTCGACCGGCGTCTGGCGAGGCGACTAGTGACTTCACGCGCATTACATCGGCAATGTATGGCTAGGTCTCGACGAGCGAGCGAGCCCCCCGGACCTATTGTCCGCATCAAGCGCACCCTTCCGCGGCCCTATGATGACTGGAGCGATGCGTAACCAGCTGCGCCCGCTGTTCGACCGGATCGTAATCAAGGAGCTGGATCCCGACCGGGTCCGCCGCTCCGGGCTGATCGTTCCTCCGGGAACCGACGAGCCACCCCCGCAACAGGGAATCGTCCTGGCCGTAGGGCCGGGCCTCGACTGGTGGGACCACGTCGGTGTTGTGATGCCGGTGAAGCCCGGAGACCACGTCGTGTTTCCGGCGGCAGCGGGGACTTGGGTCGAGATCGACGAAGAGCGGCTGCTCGTGTGCCGGGTCGGGGAACTGCTGGGAGTGCTCGATCAGGTCGAGGCCTGTCCCGAATGCAGCGGGCGGTCATTGGCGCCGAAGGAGGCATGCCCGGTCTGCGGACGCGAGGGCTCGGTCTCTTCGAGCTAGCTTCTGGAGACTGGCGGGCCTACGCTGCACTGCGCTCTGAGAGCTCGCGCGGACCCGCGGCCTCCGCCCGCGCCAGCAGGTCGGCAACTTCAGGATTCGCGCCCAGCGCCAGCGCCCTGCGGCTTGCCTCGATGCACTCGCCGTTGCGGTCGGTGCGAGCGAGCGCGTGTGCGTACGCCGACCACGCGGTCATCGACTCCGGGTCCACGCGGGTCGCGGTCTCCGCGGCCGAGACCTCAGCCCCAGTGTTCCCGGCGAGGTGGTAGGCGAGTGCGAGGCTCAATAACCCGTCGACGGATGGTCCCGCTCGGCGTGCCCGCTCGAGTGCCGAGATCGCGCCGAATCGATCCATCAGCCGCAAGCGAAGCCGACCAAGGCGCTCCCACCCGGACGGGTCGGCGGGCGCGCGCTCCGCGGCCCGGGCAGCCGCCTCCGCGGCGAGGTCGATCGCGCCCATGTCCTCGTAGATCCGAGCGGCGAAGCGCTCGGGCGTTGGGCGATCGGTCTCAGCGCGTGCCCAGTCGCGCACCGTTCGCGCCGCGGCGGGCAGGTTCCCAGCCTGCCAGAAGGCGGTGGTCAGCAACCGTAGGACCACCGGGTTGGCTGGGTCCGCGTCGCGGGCGTAGACCAGGCGCTTGGCGGCTAGCGCGGCGTCGCCCTCCGCAAGCGCGTGTTGGGCAGCGGTCATGAACCGCTGCACTCGATCGGCCGCGGGATCGGGCTTGGAGAAGTCGACGAACTGAAGCGAACCTGCCGGCACCGTCCGAACTCCGACAGAGAACAGCATGCGAGCCCACTGCTGGACGTCGTCCTCCTCGCCTGAGAAGTAGATCCCGCTCACAGTGCCGACCCCCCACTCCGGGTAGGAGGTGCAGCGGGCATAGCGATGGACGACCGACTGGTCTGGGACTCGCGCCCCGAACGGGTCGTGCTTGGCGCGCTCTGCGTCCGCTTTACGAGCCCGCTGCTCGGCCTCGTATGCGCGCCGGCCCGCCTCGGCGCGCGCCGTGCGGGCGGCCGCGGCCGAGACCTTGACCGCGTTGCGCGTGACCCGCCCCCCGCGCGAGGTCTCGGCCAGCGACTGCAGCTGGTCGGCGGCCTCGTTAATCGCCTGCAGGTGTCGCTGGTGCTGGTGCTGGCGGCCGGGTGGAGCGATGTCCGGATGCCACCGCTTCGCCATCCGCCGTCGCGCCAGCTGGACGTCTCGCTGATCGAAAGGCGCTTCGAGCTCCAGCAGCAGGAGAGCTTGTTCGACGTCGAGGAACCGGGGCATGACCCATTTACGTTAGCGAGATCCTTGCCCAGGATCGAGGGCCCTTGCCAGCTTGGGTCACGTCCTGCGGCCCTGCGACGAGCCGTACTCGGCCGGCGGCGCGTTTTCGTTCTGGTGTGCAGTGCCTTCGGCGCCAGTTGCGAGGTGCGGGGCTGTCGCGCCAGTTGCGAACGCGTGTGGGCCAGCTCATCAGGACGATGAGCGCAAGGACCAGCGGCGACTGGCTCAACCGACCCCGGTTGACTACGCCCCTAGTCACGACTAGACCGGCGGAACCAGAGCCAATACGAAGACGGGCAGCTTTACCGACGCTTTGGGCGAGTACCCGATTCAACGACTGTTGGCTTGTGCAGCCCGAGTGTCCACACCGTCGCCTCGGCGGTTGTTGTCGATTCACGGCCGAACGATGGCGGCGATCGTTCACTTGGTCGTGGCCGTCCACTCGCCACGCCGGGGGGCTCGGCTACTCGGTCGGACTCTGACCAGTCAGGCGATTCGTGATCGCGCGCACTGTTCCGTGGGGTGACACCTGCCGCTGCGGCGATCTGGCGCGTGGAGAGCCCCAGGCGTACAGCGCGCACGATTGTGCGGTGGTGCTCTGCTTCAGCGTCGCGCACGATCCGACCAGTACGTTTAACCTGCTTCAGCGTGTCGGGGCGGAGAGACGCGCGAACGTCGAGCTTGCCCTGAGTCTCTGCCTGCGTGATCTGCGTCAGCGAATAGCCGGCATTCATCGCCGAGGTAGCCGCCCGAAGCAGCGACTGGGCACCTGCCTCTGCGGCTTGTTTGTCGCCATCGACCTCCGCTCGTAGGCGTCTACCAGCTGCGTCGGCTACTGACGCGAGCTCGGGCGGGAGTACAGCTTTCGGCGGTTGCTCTGATGCCTCCACGTCGACGCGACTCGGCTCCGCGTTTGGACGGGGTATGCCCAGACTGACCGGGCGAGCGCTCTAAGCGACGGATATCCGGCTGCCACTTCGCTGTTTCGATCAGCATTCGCCACGTCAGCGCTCTTGAGCTACTCGTCGGCATGGCGGCTGCATCTCCGCAAGGCCGTAAAGCCTCCATTAGCGGTCGAGGGCCGGAGTGTATCCGCTGTCCCACGCCGGGCCTGCCGGGTCGACGGATAGCGGGCGACCAAGAGCACGGAGCCCGATCGACGGGCGCTACGGCCCGCTGACCGAGCAGGCTGTCCGCCGGTTCCAGGCCACCCACGGGCTGACCGTCGACGGCGTCGCTGGTCCGGTAACGCTGGCGGCGCTCACCAGTCCGACTCCCGTGCTCTATCCCGGCGCTGGTCTCGGACAGCAGGGAGGGTCGACGAGCGTGAGGACGCTGCAGCGTACGCTCGGCCACCTCGGGTTCTCTCCCGGACCCGTGGACGGGCGTTACGGTCAGCAGACCCTCCGCGCGGTGGAGCGCTTTCAGCGCGCACACCGCCTTGAGCCGAACGGTGTGGTCGGCATACGCACCGGACGCGCGCTGAGTGCAAGCCGCCTTCATCGCGTGTCGTTGAGGCACTCGACTCACCGGCGTCTGCGAGAGCGTCGTCCAGCTCCGAGCAGTCGCCGCAGTCGCCCGACTGCCCGTCACCCCAGTGTCGTGCGGCCAGCTGGAGACATCGGGCACGTACCGGCGCTTCCTGTAACCCTTCTATTGCTGGGAATCGCAATGATGGGGCTAGGGGTCGCGACGCTCGGCTACGAACGCACGCGCGCGAAGGCTCGGCGCTCCCGGGCGAGCGAGTCGTGGCGCGCAGTCAGCATAAGACCCGCCTCTCCACCTGACTCGCGGGAATCGAACGGGTCGCTGGTCGGTACCACCGATGAGAGGGAACGATCATGACCAGAGCCGCTCACCCACGCGGATCCGCGCGGAACGGCGCTGGTCTTCCCAAGGTCGGACGCCTGCACGTGCTGGTCGCGGACCATGACGGCCTTGCTCGGTCCATGATGCGCGAGGCGCTTCATGAGGTCGACAAGGTCGGGATGGTGACGACGGCAGGCGACAGTCGCGAGACCTTAGAGCTGGCGCGGTACTACCGCCCCGGCGTTCTGGTCGTGGAAACGGCTCTCCCGCCCGCTGGCAGCGTCGAGCTGATCGGCAGGGTGCTGGACTCCACGCCAGAGACTAGGGTCGTGACCGTGTCGGTCAATGATGACGATGCAGCGCTCGCGGCACTGCGTGCGGGCGCTGTTGGCCACATTGACAAGGGTGTCGCGCCAGGGGAGCTCGCCGAGCTCGTCGTGCGCGCTGCCGACGGCGAAGCGGTCGTCCCGCAGCGTTTGATCACGCGGCTACTGGAGCTCGTGCGCGAGGTCCCCGACGCGGGCTGGCGGCCGCTTCGCAGCCGCCTGACAACCCGCGAGTGGGAGATCGTCGAGCTAATCGACGGGATGCTTCGACGCAGGCCATTGCGGAGCGACTCGTGCTCTCACCGACGACGGTCTACAGCCACGTCAAGAGCGTGATGCGCAAGCTCGGCGTGCACTCACGCCGCGACGCCGTCGCGGCCGCGGAGAGGCTGCGCCACGAGGAGACAGGAGGGGGAAAAGCCTCCCGATGGATAGCGGCGACTTCCCCCATGGTCTCCTTCTCGGGCGGGAAGGCTGAGAGACAGGAGGCATACGCTGGGTCGAGGTGACGTGTCATACGCCAACTGCCTCGCAGGCATCACGTCACACCAACCACCAATCCCAATAGAAGGAGTGCCACCAAACGCGACTCACGATCCATGAGCTGGATGCACAGCCGGCCGAGGAGCTTCCGGCTCGGGAGCTGATGGGCACCGCGCACACTACGTCCGCCTGCCACGTGCCGGGAACGGTCGGGCATGACTCAGGCTCACACACGTACTGGCAGGACGTGGGGCCGCAGTGCTACTACCGTAGGGGAGCATGCTGACTCTCTGACAGGGCGAGTCAAACGGGGCGGCCGGGCGACCGCCCCGTTTGCATGCCGGCGTTGTGGGACTGCAACAAATCAGCGCCAATCCGTCTCGCGCCGGAGCCGTCGATGTAGCTTCGGCCGATGCGGGTTCGGCGATCGGGTACCGGGGCGATGTTGCTGGTCGGGGGAGCCCTTGCGGGGATCACCGCGGTGGGGCTGGCGGTCGCGCTGCTGGCAATGGTCATCGGCGTGTTCGCGACCGGCGATCAGTGTGCCGGAACCTTGGCGGCGCCCAGCGGTGGCATCCTGCTGGCGCCGCCCGGGAGCGGCCAGCTGGTGGGAGCGACCGAGTACGGAGGTCCGGCCGACTCGGTCAGTGGGGTGGTCGGGTCCTTCGGTCAGAGCCTTCTAGCTCACCCGGACAGCTACGCCGAGCTGGGCGGATACACGTTTCAGACCGCGACCGCGATGGGCGGGCTTCCATACATGACGCCCCTGCGGGTCACATGGGGAGCGCACTCGGCGATCGCGTACAAGCGGGACATCGGATTCGGCGGTGGCCCGATCGCCGGCCTGCCGCGGGTGATCGACCTGTGGTGGCAGTTCGCCGTACGGCTTGGGATCCCCTACCCGTGGGCGGGGCCCGTGCGGATCGAGCGGCCCCCGAGCAGCGGCGCGGCGAACCTCCTGGGACAAGCCACCCCGGCTGGCTCGGCCTCCCAGTTGATTCCCATGCCGACCGCAGCGCAGGACCCGTCTGTCTGCGCGCCCGGTGCGCCCACCGGCGTGCCGCTGACACCTGGGAGCCGGGCGCGCCTGCTCGCGAACGGCCTTGCCGCCGCGCCTGCGAACGCGCCGGCCGCGGTCAAGGGGATCATCGCCGCGGGCAACCAGATCGCCGGCAAGCCATACGGCTATGGCGCGGCCCACGGGCTCCCGCTGTCCGACGTGGCTTCGGCGTATGACTGCTCGAGCAGCGTCGAGCATCTCCTCTATGGCGGGCGGCTGCTCCCGGTGAGCTATGACGCCGCGTCGGGCACGCTCGAGTCGTTTGGCGCACCCGGGCCAGGTCAGTGGGTCACGATCTACGCGAGCGCGCAGCACGTGTTCATGTATGTCGCGGGCCTGCGATGGGACACGTGGAACGCGGCCGGTGCCGGCGATGGCAGTACGGGGATCGGGTGGCATCCGCTGATCCGGAGCGCGGCCGGATTCGTTGCCAGGCATCCGGTGGGGCTGTAGTGATGCGCGCGGCTCTCGTTGCCGTCTGTGCGCTGGCCGCAGCCGCCTGCTCGCCGTTTACTCCCCAATCCTCGGGAGGCTCTCGGACACCGCAGGCCTCGCCCCTGGCCCAGGCCGCGGTCACCCACGAGTATCCGTCGCCGCAGGTCCACGAGACGGCCGCGGGCGGCTCCGCCACTGCGGCGCAGGCGATCAGCGCGTTTGCGTCTGCCTACATCAACTGGACCGCTGCCACGATCTCCGGGGACATGCGGGCGCTCGCGGCAGACAGCGTGGGCCAAGCCCGCTCGGTGGCTTCACTTGCTGCGGCTCAGACGGCAAATGACTACGAGCTCCAGCGAGGCGGGATCGCCAACGCCGGCACGGTCGAGGCGGTCGCCCCGCTTCCCGGACAACCCGATCGGTACGTGGTGGTTACCCGTGAGCTGACGACCGCGACGAACACGGCCGCGTACCAGGGCCTCGCGCCGGCGTGGCACGTTGCGATCGCGACCCTTAGCCAGCTCAGTCCGGGGCGCTGGGTCGTTAGCGGCTGGCAGCCCGAGAGCTAGTAGTCGCCTCGGGTAGGCAGCCGGGACCGGCCAGCAGATCACACACCCTCTTGCCGCACGTGGGGCTTGGCATGTGATGGTCGCTATCCGGCCACCAGATCCCGAACCTCCGAGGAGGCCGGGGGGGTTTGTGATTATTCGATATAATGCTTGCCAGCAAGCAAGTTTCACTCCCCTACGGGAAAGGGCGCGTGCCGAAGACCCAGACGCCATCCGAGACGGAAACCGGGGGGCGCCCGCGCGCCCCCGACACGGTGACGCCGCGTCCGCCGCACGGGCTCGACACCGAGACAGCCGCCCGGCTGCGCGCAGTGATCGGCAAGCTCTCGCGCCGGCTTCGGCCGACCGCCGCGGCGGCCAGCGCGGGGCTCACGCCAACGCGCGTGTCAGTGCTGCTGACGGTGGTCAGAGCGGGCTCGATCCGCCTCTCGGAGCTGGCGGCTTCCGAGGGGATCAACCCCACAATGCTCTCCCGCGTCGTCTCCGACCTCGCCGACATCGGCTTGCTCGAGCGCGTCAGCGACCAGCACGACAAGCGCGCGGCCTGGGTCCAGGCAACCACGGCAGGGCGCCGGCTGTCGGAGCGCATGCGGCGCGAGCGGACCGACGCGGTCAACGTTGCCCTCGCCGGCTTGAGTCCCCATGAGCGCCGTTTGATCGAGGCTGCGCTGCCGGCCCTCGAGGGGCTCGTAGAGGAGCTGAAGCCCGCGCGGTGGACGGTCGCCGACCCAGAGCGGGTGCCCTCATGACAAGGGTTCTCCGTGTCGGCCGCCTGACCTTCGCATCCCTGTCGGTGCCCAACTACCGGCGCTACTTCGCCGGACAGTTGATCTCGCTGACCGGCACCTGGATGCAGATGACCGCGCAGGCGTGGCTGGTGCTGACCCTGACCCATTCCAGCACCGCGCTCGGCATCGTGATCGCGCTTCAGACGCTCCCCGTGCTGCTGCTCGCCCCGTACGGCGGCGTCATCGCCGACCGGGTCGACAAGCGCCGCATGATGATCGCGCTCCAGGGCGCCATGGGGATCCAGGCGCTGATCCTGGGCCTGCTCACCGTCACCGGGTCCGTCCGCGTCTGGGAGGTCGGGGTGCTTGCGGTACTGCTGGGCGTCAACAACGCGTTCGAGAACCCGAGCCGCCAGTCGTTCATGCTCGAGCTGGTCGGGCCGGCCCACCTCCGGAACGCCGTCACCCTCAACTCCGTGCTGGTGAACGTCGCGCGGACGGTCGGGCCGGCGATCGCGGGTCTGCTGATCGCAAGTGTCGGCGAGGGTGTCTGCTTTCTCGCAAATGCCGCGAGCTTCGTCGCGGTCGTCGGATCGCTTGCGACGATGGATCGCTCGACGCTGGCCCAGGCGACTCCGACGCCGCGCGCCGGCGGGCAGCTGCGGGAGGGGCTTCGCTATGTGCGCTCGACGCCTGAGCTGGCGGTGCCGCTGCTGATGATGGCCGCGGTCGGATGCCTCGCTTACGAGTTTCAAGTGTCGCTGCCGGTGATGGCGAGCCAGGGCCTGCACGCCGGCGCGAGCGGGTTCGGCTTCATGACCGCCGCGATGGGCGTCGGCGCCGTCGTCGGTGGATTGGTCGTGGCGGCGAGGGGACGAACCGGGATGCGGCCACTGGTGCTGGCGTCCTTCGCGTTCGGCCTGACCATGACGCTGGCGGCGCTTGCGCCGAGCCTTCCGCTCGAGCTTGTGGCGCTCGCATTCACCGGCGGGGCGAGCATCTCGTTCATGTCGACCGGCAACTCGACGCTCCAGCTCGCCGCCGCCCCCGGGATGCGCGGTCGAGTGATGTCGCTGTGGTTCGTCGCCTTCCAGGGCTCGACGCCGATCGGAGGGCCGATCGTCGGCGCGGTGATGGCGCTGCTTGGCGCGAGGGCGGGACTGGGCCTCGGCGCCGTCGCGTGTATCGCCGTGGCCGCGGCGGGGCTTGCCGCGATCCGCCAGACCCCCGTGGAGCGGCGCACAGCGGGCAGGATCGACCCCAGCGGGGTCGCGACCGGGGTGTGACCGCCGCTAACGCGACGCGACGTTCAGGACGACTGCTGCTGCGAACAGCGCGACCGCCGCGGCCCGGATCAGCCCTGAAGCCTTCGGCCCCGGCCGGCCGGTCACCATGCTCGCGACCGCGACGACCATGCAGCCCGCGGCGAGCAGCGCGAGGACAGCGGCGAGCGTGCGCATGGAGGTGTTGTACTCGGTGCGGCACCTATCCTCATCGGAGCGGTGCCTCAGTACATCTTCACCACGTACAGGCTGTCTCGGCGCTACCCGCCCGACCGGCAGGTGCTGACCGACATCTCGCTGTCGTTCCTACCCGGGGCGAAGATCGGCGTGCTCGGCTTCAACGGCGCCGGGAAGTCGACGCTGCTACGTATCATGGCGGGCCGCGATACGGACTTCGACGGGCACGCACAGCTCGCGCCGGGCGCGAGCGTGGGCATGCTCGAGCAGGAGCCGAGTCTCGACTCGAGC
>CATPBV010000198.1 GCA_955652345.1 uncultured Solirubrobacteraceae bacterium
GCGTAGCGTGCAGGTCGTTGGATGGCCGGCAGCGCGGTGGTCCTAGGGGTAGGAGTCCACCGTCGCAGGGGCAATCACGACGAGAACGGAATTAGTCGGGAGACCAACCCGTGGAACGCGGCTGCACGTCGCTGTCCCCTGGGAAATAAAGGCAAAGCGTCCGCTTCGGCGGACCAGACCTAGGAGAGGCAACGGCAAATGACGCGCACCGCCACCATCACCCAGGATCCGCAACGGCTGCGGGCATTAGAGCGGGCGAACGAGGTCAGGCTCGCGCGGGCTGAGCTCAAACGGCGGATCGCTGACGGCCACGTATCCGCAGCAAGCGTCCTGCTCGACCCTCCACCTGAAGCAGGCAGCTGGGCGATAGGCGACATGCTGGTGAGTCAACGACGGTGGGGAAGCACGCGCTGCAGGAAGTTCCTGGCCCGCAACCACATCACCGAGACCAAGCCCATGGCAACCCTGACAGAGCGCCAGCGACGACTGCTTGCCGCTCAGCTGCACGCGTGCGATTCGACCGAATTGATGCTCGTCGGCGCCGCTTGATGCTCCTCGCGTCGAGGTAAGGCTTGCGCCCCCCGCGGGAGTCGGGCCCCGTGCCGCGATCGCGGCGCTGGCCCGGCTCCCTCCCCGGGGCTGCCGGCAGTGGCCCCTCAGATGTGGATCCCCAACGGCACCGGGCTGGCTCCCGCGAAGAACAGGAACCACACCACGAACACCGTGATGGTCAGGCCAGCGCTGACCACAAGGACCCCTTCGAGCATGACGTGCCCCGGGTCCTCGAGGCCCCTTGCGCGCCGGTTCGCGCGGTAGGTGTTGCTGAGCTTCGCCAGCAGCATCGCAATCAGCGCGATAGTCAGCACCACCCCCATGAACATGATCCCGAGGGCCGCGCCGAGTGAGTTTGTCGCGCCCTGGATCTGGGAGCCGATCCAGAGCCACGCCAGCGGAGTGCCGACCCACAGCACGAGGCTGCCCGTGAACATGATCAGCACCACGAGCGTCGCGCCGGTCCCGGTTCGCAGCAGCGCGCGCATCATCGTCCGGAGTTGACGTCTAGCGTAGGGCCGCGAGCAGCCGCCCGCGGCCCTACGGTAATGGACAGCCGGATGAGAGCTTCACCTGCCACCAACCCATCAGCATCCCGATGAGGCCGAGACGTGGCCTGACCTGCCAGTCACCACATCCGGGCTCGCCGATGTCGGAACGCGACAAGCGGGCGAACCGGTGCTTGCCGGGCTCGAGCAGCATCCGCTCGAGGTAGAGCCGGTTTGCGGCGTGCTCCTCGGCGCGCTCGGCGATCGCAGCGCGGGCCGCGCGAAGACGCTCCACGAGGTCGTCACGCGCCCGTTCGAGCTCGCCCAGATCGAGCATCCGCACCTCGCGGCGGGCGCCGGCGACCGCAACCGGGCCCACGACGCCCATCGGATAGGCGGTGACGAACGCCTCGGAGAGCTCCTGCTCCAGCCTTGCGATTTGCGAGCGGAGCGACTGTCGCGCGGCACGCTCTGGGTCGCGCAGGACGGTCGGCGGAGCGAGGTATTGCCGAGCGCTCTCCCACTCGAGGAGCTCCATCGTTGCCTCCTTTCCGGTCGAGCTCAGGGTACCACCGGCCCCGCTGCTAGCCACCGGCCAGCGCCTGCGTTGCCAGCCACAGCGCCTCCTCGAGGTGCATGTCCGGCACGCCGTCGACGCCCACCGCGAAGAGAGCGACGCGTGGGGTCGAGCCGTCGGCTTCGTGACTGCGATCGAGCCCCCCGAACAGCAGCGCGTGAATGGACACTTCGTCGGACACGACCAGTCGTCCCGGTCGCAGCAGGGTGTCGCCCAGTCGTTCGCCCTCGCCTGTCTGGCGAATCCCGAGGCCCCCGTCGTGGACCTGGTCAGCGTCGAGGGCCCATACCGGCACCCCGGTCTCCACAAGCGCGATCAATAGCGCTCCATGAAGCGCATCCGGGGCGCTCAGCTCGCCGCGCATCAGCCGCACTGTGGCGGCCTGCTCCGCGGGCGGGCGCTGAAGATCCGGGTCCAGCCCGGTCTGGCGGAAGAAGGCTCGGTACGCCCGATGGATCGGCCGCGTCCGCATCGCGATCACGCCTGCGCCATGGATGCGATCCGACAGCTGGCGGAGCCTCGCTCTTACCTCTCGCGCATCCGGCCGCGCCTCGGTCTCGAGTCGCAGCCATCGCAGGCGGAGCCCCGGGAGCTCGGAGCCGACCTCCGGCGAGACGAATCCCTCGCTCGTGGCGAGCTCTCCGCTCATCGGCCGCCCAGCAGGCTCTGAACCCGGGGCGCCAGCGCGTCGCCGCTCAGCCAGCGGTTGCCGATCAGGCGCGCGGACACTATGCCCCCGCGCCGCGCGAGCTCGACGAGCGGACACACAGCCGCGCCGTACAGTGCGCCGACTGCGCCGTCCCGGTCGTAGGCCACAGGGATCGTCCAGTGATGCGAACGTGCCGCCGCTCGCGCTTGGCTGGATCCAGTACGAACCGCGACTGCGGCGAACTGGACGGGCTTTCCGCGAAAGCGGGACGAGACCGCTTGTAGGGTGTCGACCTCGCGCACACATGCCGCCGAGCTCGTCACGAACAGCCCGAGCACAAGCGGACCGCGCTGCGCGAGCAGACAGGTGTTCAGCGCCCGCGGATCGTGGTGGACAGCGGTGCATGGCGGGTTCACATTCGCATCGCCAACGAGAGTCGAGCCGGCCAGGGGAGCAGCGAACCAGCGCAACCGGATTCCTGGGGGTATTCCGATCGTTCCGGCTCCGGGCGATGCGATGCGGTAGATCGAGAACGCGACCAGCAGCACCAGCGCGAGCCCCCCGATCATCATCCGGTACGGACGCGGATTGACGAGCGGCGGCGGCGTCGGAGGCTCCCCGCCGTTCGCTTGCGCCGCCTCCACCGGCCCCAGACCGAGACGGCTGCCGGTCTGCGCGGGCTCCTCCGGGTTCACGCCACGCGCGTCCGGCGCCGCAGTCGCTGAACCCCGGCGCGCCGGGCCGCAGCTCCCGCGCGGTCGCTGACATGCACCCGCTCGCTCAGTGCGAGGACGGAGGGCAGCACGAGCATCACACCGGCCAGCGACGCTGACAGATCGATCAGCGTGACAAGCCCGAAGTCCCGCAGCATCACGATGTTCGAGAGCGTCAGCACGCCGAAGCCCGCTATCGCGGTCAAGCCCGACGCAAGAACCGGCGCTCCGGTGCGCCGGTAGGTCCGCTGGAGCGCGTCGGCAGGCTCGAGCCCTCCGAGCCGCTCTTGGTGGTAGCGCTCGGATAGCAGCACGCTGAACTCCGTGGAGATCGCGATCACCAGCGCTCCAAGGGTCGCCGACATCGGGTTCAGTGGTATCCCGATGAGGAAGACGACGAGCGCCGACCAGCCCGTGGCAAGCGCGATCGGGATCAGCGGGATCAGCGCTCGCCGGATGCCTCGGAGTGCCAGCAGGAGGACCGCCGCGACGGCGGCGAGCCCGGCCAGCAGCGTCAGCATCCGCCTGGTGGACGACGACAGAGCGGCCTCGGCCTGCGCCGCGAGGACCGGCAGCCCCGCCAGCCGCGCACTCACCCCCGGTGGCGGATGTAGCTGAGAGCGCATGTAGTCGATCACGCGCTGCTGTCTCGCCAGCGGCATCAGCCGGATCCCGAACGCAAGTGCCGCCACGCGGCGGTCGGGCGTGATGACCGCTTGGGAGAAGTACGGGGGAACCGCGCCCAGCAGCGAGTCGATCGAGCCTTGGGTGAGCTGCGTCGACGCCGACGAGCTGCCCGTCGAGAACAGATCGGGGAGGGAGAGCGCCGGACACAGCGTGGAGGCGGAGCAGCCCTTCGACTCCAGATATCCGTAATGGGCGAACAGGGTGTTCTCGTAATGGATCATCCAACCGATCGTCTGCGGCGTGGCGACGTCGCGGCCCCGCACGACGACGTCGATCTCGCCCGACACGCCCGTGACGCGCTCCAGCGTGCGCAGGTCGCGAAGGGCCGGCATGTGCGCCGGGACGAGCTTCGTGACGTCGGACTGCACGGGCGTGTGCGTGTCGGCAACCCACCCGAGCACCGCGAGCGCGGCGGCGACCGCGAGCACCAGCTGCGGTGCGCGGACCAACCGTCCACGGATCCGGCCAAACCAGCCGCGCAGCCTGCCGATGCTTCCGACAAACCCCCCCATATACGGGGGGAAAGTCGGACGCGCCGATCTTGGCATGAGCGGGCGCCCGACGTGCCGCAGGATCTCGGCGGCCCCTCGCAGCGAGGCGGCAAGCACACCACCGCCTCGTGCTCTGAGGACCATCGCGGCGGTTCCCACGGTGAGAGCGCTGGCGAGCGCGAACGCGATGCCGACGACCAGCAGGATCCCGAAGTCGCGCACCATCGGAACCGGTGAGAGCAGCAGCACGAGGAATCCTGTCGCGGTGGCGAGAGCTGCGGTCGCGATCGTCGGGGCGCCGGCCTCGATGCCGGCGAGAATCGCGTCGGTCCTGGTGGATCCGGACTCCTGAGCGCGCGACTGGAACTGGATCGCGTAGTCGACGGCGAGACCGATCAGGATCGGCAGCACCGCGATCGACGCCATCGTCAGGGCGGCGCCGGCCAGCGCCATCAGCCCAAACGTCAGGCCCGCCGCCGCGAGCGCGACCACGAGCGGCAGCAGCCGCATCTTGCTGCGGAACACGACCAGCAGCACCACCGCCATCACCAGCAGCGATGCCACGAGAAGCGCGGCAATCGAGGCGGTGATCTGCGCGGCGAGATCGTCCGTGACCACCGGCGCGCCGGTGACCGTGTACGTGCCCCCGTATCCAAGGCGGAAGATCGGCATCCTCACCGCCTGGCGGATCAACGCGATCGCGGCCGCCTGCTGGGAGTCGGACAGCGTGGACTTCAGCCGGACCTGCATCAACGCCGATCCCGTGGTCGGGAACAGGTAGGCGAAGCGAGCCTTCGGCTGATTGACCCCGCGCGTCTGGTCGAACACGACCTGGGAGATGAACTGCGCATCGTCGATCCGCGGAGGTCCCTTGATTCCAAGATCGAGAGCCAGCGTCCCGAGAGCGTCTATCTGCTGCTGTCCGGCGAGCTGGCGTGCAGCCTGTGCCGCGACCAGCGCCTGCCTGCGCGACAGCCCGCGCCCGAGCGCAAGCTCGTACGCGGCCTGACCCGCGCTGGCGACGGCCTGGCCGGCGGAACTGACCATCGCCCTGACGCGAGCGCCGATTGCGACAACAGCCTGATTGAGGAACGTGCCGGGTCCGTAGACGACCTGTACGGCTCGCGCCTTCGTCAGCTTCCCGCAGGGACTCTCCCATCCGCCGTATGGAGTCGCACCGGGAGCAGCCGTCGTGAATGCTTTGAGCGACTCGTTCTTGACGAGCACGTGCCCGGAAAGGCACGCCTCGAGCGCACTGAGCTGCGCCAGGTCGGTCGTCTGCACCAGGTCCGTGAGCGGCTCCCGGACCAGCACGATCACCGCGTCCTGCCCGAAATACCGGTGGTCCTCCCGATCGGCCTGGTAGGTAGGCGACGAGCGGCTGACGAACGTATCCGCCCCTGCGCTCGGCTTGAGTCGCAGCGCGAGCGCCCCACCCGCGAGCGCCAACGCAAGAACGACCACAAGCGCGACTGCAGGACGCCGCGCGACGCTACTGAGGAACCACCTGAACCGCTGCCTCATTGGGTTTTGCGGAGGCTAGCGACGCAGAGCCCACCCTCGCGGCACCGGGCGACCACAGCGGAGCCAAGGGTGCGCCGGGAGCACCGGCCACGCCCCCTTGCATGCCGTTCCCCGCACGCCCACATCCCGGTTTCGTACATGCCGGGGGGTGTGGACGGCGCTCCCGGCGCACCCTTCAGTCCATCGCCAGCGGACCCTGCGACTCCCCAGCGAGGAACTGGCGGATGAAGGGGTTGTCGGAGTTGAGCATGTCTTCGGCAGGACCCGCTTCGACGATTCGGCCCATCCACAGCACATTGATGTAGTCAGCGACACGACGGGCGCTCATGATGTCGTGCGTGACCACGGCGAACGTCGGCAGATGCTCTTTGCCCTTCGCCTTGGCCTCGTCCATCATGTCTCGGTGGATCTCGATGATGAGCTCCCCGAGAAGCGCTGTCCGCACGGGGTCAAGGCCGGAGTCCGGCTCGTCGAACAGGAGGATGTCGGGCTCGAGCACGAGGGCGCGGGCAAAACCCGCGCGCTTGCGCATCCCGCCTGAGAGCTCGTTGGGCATCTTCTCGCGAGCGCTGGCCAAGCCAACCTCGCCGAGCCGGCGCATGACGATGTCCTCGACCTCGTCCTCCCCCTTCTCGGTGTGCTGCCGCAGCGGGAACGCGACGTTGTCATAGAGGTTCATCGAGCCGAACAGCGCTCCGTCCTGGAACAGCAGCCCGAATTTCTTGCGCATCTCGAACAGTTCGTCGTCCGGCATGTTCGGGACCGACTGACCGTGGACGAGGATGTCGCCTCGGTCTGGGTACAGCAGCCCGACCATGTGCTTGATACAGACCGACTTGCCGGTCCCGGACGGGCCGATGATCATCGACACCATGCCCTCGGGAAGGCCCATGTTCAGCCCGCGCAGGATGTTCGCGCGGCCGAACGACTTGTAGACGTCGATGAACTCGACCGCATCGGGGCGCCCCGACGGGTAGACCCGGTAGCTGTGGAACGCGTACTCCTGCTCGGAGGCGCCTTCCGGCGGGGCGGGACGCGGGGGCTGCTCGGCGACCACGGAGACACGTGACGACGTGGGGCCGGGTGCTCCGACCGGCGAACTCGGCGCGTCACCCGCGGGCCCGGGCGGCGTCGGTCCACCGTCCGGGACTGACGGGTGCGCACCCTCCCCCGGCTGGCCTGGGTCCGGCGCTGTCGGAGGCTCGTCGCGCTGCTCGTCCATGTCTCAGCCTCCGATCGGGGCTCGCGGATTGGCTCCCCAGAACAGCTGCGTCCCGAGCATCCCGATCAGGTGCACGGACACGATGTTAAACACCATCGACTTCGCCGTGGCCCTGCCGACTCCCACGGGCCCACCACTGGCGTTGTAGCCGTAATAGCAGCCGATCAGCACGATTACGGTGGCCATCGCCATCGCCTTCAGCAGGCTGTATAAGAGATCCGGCGGGTTCTGGAACTGCCAAAAGATCAGGAAGAAACCACCTGAGGACACGTCCCCGATCTGTTGCACGACCACCAGATAGCTGGCGAAGAAGCCGGCACCGATCGAGCAGATGTAGACGAACGGCAGCACCATCCACGCCGCCAGGAGGCGCGTCGCGCACAGGAATGTGATTCCGCTGATGCCCATCACCTCGAGCGCATCGATCTCGTCTGAGATCCGCATCGACCCGAGCTCCGCGACGATCCCGGTCCCAACCTTCGCGGCCATCATGTAGCCGAAGCCGTACGGGACCAGCTCACGCAGGTCACACCACGCGGAGAACACGCCCGCGTATGCGGGCACGCCGTTGGCACGGTTGAAGTACGCGCCCTCGACGCCGCATTCGAGGCCGATGATGAACACGAGCCCCCAGATCACGATGGTCGACGAGACGATCAGGATCCCGGATTGGCGTAGCGCCTCGCCGAAGAACTTGAAAACTCGAAGGCGGGCGATCTCGCCGAGTACGCGCGAGGTGAACTTGACGATCTCACCGAAGGACTCGACCCAGCCACGAGGGATGCTGAGGATCGCGTCCATGCTCACTTCACGATCGTCGTTATCTCGGGATGCGTGGCCAGCAGCGTCTGAGTGAACGCGTAGTTGAACGCAAAGATCCCTAGAAACGCGATCACCACAGCTTGGTTGACCGCCCGGCCGACCCCCTCCGCCCCGCCGGAAGCGGTCATCCCCTTGTAGCAACAGACGATCGCGATGATCGCTCCGAAGATCGTGGTCTTGACGACCGAGCCCCACAGGTCGGTGGTCGACGCGTTGTTGAAGAACGTCGCCCAGAACGGTCCGAGCGGGGCGTGATTTACGAGCGTCGCAAGCACGCCGCCGAAGATCCCGAACAACAGCGCGTAGATGTCGAACAGCCCAGTGACGAGCATCAGCGCAAGGAATCGGGGAACGACCAGGTTCTTGATCGGGTCGACCCCTAGAACCTGAAGCGCGTCGAGCTCCTCGCGGATCTTGCGGGCACCGAGGTCGGCCGTGATCGCGGTCCCGGCCACCCCCGCCAGCACGATCGCGTCGACGAACGGCGCGAACTCTCGGATCGACGCCAGCACGAAGAACCCCCCGAGCCGGTCGAGCGCTCCGAACAGCACCAGGAAGTTCGCTGCCTGGAGCCCGGGGGCGCCATACCCGAACGCGACCGTCGAAACGAGCAGTGGAAACCAGCAGAGCTTCAGCGCGAACAGGAACTGGCCGACGAACTCGCTGCCGTACGGGTACGGGGGCCGTACGGCCGAGACGATCGTCTTGCCGGTCAGGATCATCATGTTCCCGACCTCTTCCAGCACATTCCGGGTCGGCAAGAACGCGCGATCAGCGACTGCCCGGATCAATCGTCCTCAGTCCTCCCGTCGTGTGCGCGGCTGAGCATCGAAGCCTACCTAGCGCCGCGGCAAAGGCCAACTTGCACCGGTCCGCGAGCCCCACCGCAGATGGTATGTTCAGCTTCCCGTGAGCGGAGGGATCACGATCCCGCGAGGGCCGTCGCGTCTAGGACTTAGCCGCGCGCGCCGCCACTTGACCGGCGCCGCCGTGCTTGCGGTATGTGCGGCGGTGGCCGCCTGCGGGACAGCAAGCCCATCCGAGGCCGGCGGGGGCAGCACCCAGTTTCGCGTCGTGGTCACGGTCCACACGTTCCCGTCCTCGCAGCGACTCTCCGAGCACACGCACATGGTGATTGCAGTGCGCAACGCTGGTTCCAGCACGATCCCCAACATCGCGGCGACCGTCTGCAACGTCACGTGCGCCTATTCGGCCGCCGGCCCCGGCGAAGGGACCAGCGCGGCGGCGTTCGCGTCGAGCATCAGCGGCTCGGACGTGGGCAACCCATCCAGGCCGATCTGGATCGTCGACCGAGCGCCGGGGCCTTGCGAGACGAGCTGTCGCGCCGGCGGTCCAGGCTCCGCGGTGACCGCGTACGCGAACACCTGGGCACTCGGCCCCCTGGCTCCGGGGCAGACGAGGGTGTTCGATTGGGCGGTCACCGCCGTCAGCCCGGGACGGCACATCGTTGCCTGGGTCATCGCCGCCGGGCTCGACTCCGGCACTCGGGCGGAGCTCGACACCGGCTCCGCCCCACAGGGCACCTTCACCGTCACGATTCACAAGAAGCCCGCGCAGTCCTACGTGTCGGACTCGGGGCAGATCGTCAATTTGCACTAGCCGGGCGCGCTCGACGCCTTCCAGATGTTGAGCTCGCCCTCCACGGCGTAGCGGTCGATCTCCTCGAGCTCAGCTGGTTCAAAGTCCGGTCGCTCGAGCGCCGCGACGTTTTCCTCGAGCTGAGCGACGCTGCTTGCACCGAGCAGCGCCGAGGTCACGCGCTCGTCGCGCAGCGCCCAGGCAATCGCCATCTGCGCGAGGGTCTGACCGCGCCGCTCGGCGATCCCGTTGAGCGCCCTGACCTTCGTCATGTTCTCCTCGCTGAGCATGTCCTCCGAGAATGCGGAACCGCGACGGACCCGGGAGTCCTCGGGCACGCCCCGAAGGTACTTGCCGGTGAGCAGTCCCTGGGCGAGTGGAGAGAAGACGATTGCTCCCACTCCCTCTCGGCCGAGCACCTCGAGCAGCTCCTCCTCGATCCAGCGGTTCATCATCGAGTAGGAAGGCTGATGGATCAACAGGGACGTACCGAGACCACGCAAGATCGCGATCGCCTCCTCGGTCTGTCGGGGGCCGTATGAAGAGATGCCTACGTAGCGCGCCTTGCCCTCGCGCACGGCCGAGTCGAGGGCCCCCATCGTCTCATCGAGCGGCGTCTCGGGGTCGAACCGGTGCGAATAGAAGATGTCGACGTACTCGAGCCGCATTCGCAGCAGACTCTGATCGAGGCTGCCGAGCAGGTACTTGCGCGAGCCCCATTCACCGTACGGTCCCGGCCACATGTCGTAGCCCGCCTTGGTGGAGATCACCACCTCGTCACGGTAGGCCCGGAAGTCCTCATCGAAGATTCGTCCGAAATTGACCTCCGCGCTGCCGTACGGCGGGCCGTAGTTGTTCGCGAGGTCGAAGTGCGTGATCCCGAGGTCGAACGCGCGGCGCAGGATCTCGCGGTTATTCGCGATCGGGCGGTCGTCGCCGAAGTTCTGCCATAGGCCAAGCGAGATCGCCGGAAGCTTCAAGCCGCTGCGGCCACAGCGCCGGTAACCCATGCGTTCGTACCGATCCTGGTCGGCGGCATACAAGCTGCTCAAGAACTCCATTCGTATTGCCACGGTCGCGAGTATCTCAAGCGACGCACCGTCTCGGTACCGACGAGCCAACCGAACGCTCGAATTCGGTTCGCCTACCGGCCAACGCTATTTGCGACGGTTTAGCCAGCTGGCCAGTGTCAAGAGCCCCGCGGATCGCCTACATTTCGGCTCGAGGCCTCGGGCTACCGGGGCCCGCTCTCGTATGCACGCAGCGAAGACCATGTGGCCGCCGTTGTAGGCCGCGCCCACAGGAAGGAACAAGCCCCCAGCATGCCTCGAATCCGCCAGCAGAACGTCCTCGCCGCACAGTGGACCCCGAACGGGGGTGCTCTCGGAGCACCGGACCTCACCGTCCCCGACAACCAGATCTTCGGCTCGAACGTGTTCAGTCCCGCCGTTCAGCGTCAGCGACTCCCGAAGGAGACGTTCCGCCGCCTCCAGCACACGCTCGCTCGGGGCGAGGCGCTCGACACCTCGCTTGCCGACGGAGTCGCGCTCGCGATGAAGGAGTGGGCACTCGAGAAGGGAGCTACCCACTACACCCACTGGTTCCAGCCGCTCACGGGCTCGACCGCCGAGAAGCACGACAGCTTCTATGCGCCGACCGATGAAGGCACCGCGCTCGCCGAGTTCTCGGGCAGCGAGCTGATCCAGGGAGAGCCCGACGCCTCGAGCTTCCCGACCGGCGGCATCCGCGCCACGTTCGAAGCGCGCGGCTACACCGCATGGGATCCCACGTCACCCGCGTTCATCCTCGAGAACCCCAACGGCGCGCTGCTGTGCATCCCGACCGCGTTCGCGTCCTGGACGGGCGAGGCGCTCGACCACAAGATCCCCCTCTTGCGCTCGATGGAGGCTCTGTCCAAGTCCGCGATCCGCGCTCTGCGCCTGTTCGGCAACGAGGCGGCCCAGCGAGTCTTCACCACGGTCGGCCCCGAGCAGGAGTACTTCCTGATCGACGAGCAGTATTACTTCGAGCGCCCCGACCTGATCACGACCGGACGGACCCTGTTCGGAGCCAAGCCGCCGAAGGGCCACGAGCTCGACGATCACTACTTCGGCTCGATCCCCGAGCGGATCCTGGCCTGCATGCTCGAGACCGAGCGCGAGCTCGCCAAGTTGGGGGTTCCGGTCAAGACGCGTCACAACGAGGTCGCGCCCAACCAGTACGAGGTCGCGCCGATCTTCGAGAACTCGAACGTCGGCTCCGACCACCAGCAGCTGACGATGCAGATCATGCAGAACGTCGCTCGCCGCTATCGGCTGGTGTGCCTTCTGCACGAGAAGCCGTTCGCAGGCGTGAACGGCTCGGGCAAGCACAACAACTGGTCGATGGGGACCGACGGGGGCGAGAACCTGCTCGAACCAGGCGACACCCCGCACGAGAACATGCAGTTCCTGTTCTTCTGCGCCGCCGTCATCGAGGCCGTCAACAAGCACCAGGGGCTGCTCCGCGCCTCGATCGCGTCGCCCGGGCAGGATCACCGCCTGGGCGCCAACGAGGCCCCTCCGGCGATCATCTCGATCTTCCTCGGCACCCAGCTCGAGGAGGTGTTCGGAGCGATCGAGCGGGGCGAGGCCGGCGAGTCCAAGCCCGGCTCGTTCCTGGGTCTCGGCACGCCCGTGCTACCGCCGCTGCCACTGCACGGCGGCGACCGCAACCGCACCAGCCCGTTCGCGTTCACGGGCAACAAGTTCGAGTTCCGCGCGCTCGGCTCGAGCCAGTCGCTGTCCTTCCCCAACACGGTGCTGAACACAATCGTGGCCGAGGCCGTCGACGAGCTCGCCTCGGAGCTCGAGCGCGAGCTCGACCGAGGCAAGGACATCGAGGCCGCGCTCCCGCCGATCCTCCAGCGCAGCTACTCGGCCAACAAGCAGATCATCTTCGGAGGCGACAACTACTCCGAGGAGTGGCACGCGGAAGCGGAGTCGCGTGGACTGCTCAACCTGCGAGCCACGCCGGACGCACTGCCCTACCTGGTGGACGAGCAGACGACGTCGGTGTTCTCGCATTACGGGGTGCTGTCCGCGCGCGAGCTCGAGTCCCGCTACGACGTTTCCCTCGAGCAGTACGTGACGAAGCTGAACATCGAGGCGGAGACTGCGGCATCAATCGCCCGGACGATGCTGTTGCCCGCGGCGGCGCGCCATCTGGCGATGCTGCTCGACGCGCAGCTCAGCGAGCTGGCGAGCGAGACATCGGAGCTGATCGACCAGTTCACTGGCGCGATCAAGAAGCTCGAGACCGCGAACCTCGCCGAAAACCAGCCTCACGACGACACGCTCGAACACGCGGTGTACATGCGAGATCAGGTGATTCCCGCGATGGAGAGCGTGCGGAGCGTCGCCGATCGGCTGGAGCGGGTGGTTGCGGACGATCTGTGGCCGCTGCCGCCCTACGCGGCAATCTTGTTCATCAAGTAGCCGGTCGCGCTCAAGAAGGCGGGTCGAGGGTCGATTACCCGGCGAGCAGTGCCGACTAATCGAGAGGAGCACGGATGCTTCGCCGGCCCCGCATCACCTACGCCAACATCGTCTCCAGCCTGGCGCTGTTCATCGCGCTCGGCGGGGCGTCGTACGCCGCCATCGCGTTGCCGGCTGCCAGCGTCGGCACCCGTCAACTGAAGAACCACGCGGTCACGCTGGTCAAGATCAGCGCCGGCGCTCGATCGGCGCTCCAGGGCCAACAGGGTGCGCCGGGCAGTCCGGGCGCGCCCGGCACCGCCCGCGCCTACGGCCAGGTCGCCGCCGACGGGACCCTCACCATCAGCAAGGGCAACCCGAGCGTGACTCCTCTCGGCGCCGGCAGGTACTGCATCTCGACACCGGGCATCGATCCCTCGACCGCGCGCGCTGAGGTGACCCTCGGTGGAGGGGCAGTCGACCCGGACGCGGCTGCTCCGGCCGTTTTTGACGGGTCGGGACTAGCGGGAGCTTGTCCTGTCGGGACCTTGTCGGTCGAACTCGGGAAGTACACCGTCTCGGGCTCGAGCGTCGGCTTCACCGGGGCGAACGAGCCGTTCTTCTTCCTCATCCCGTAAAGCGCATCTTGGCCCCTGTTGGAGCCGCCCAGAAAGCCATGCCGCGCTCGAGGCAACGCATCGACGATCGACCACCGGTTCGCCGCCGCCTGGGTCGGCGCTTGCGGCCAGCGCTGGCTGGGCTGCTTGCCGGGCTGATTTGCCTGATGGCTCCAGCGCTCGGCTCGTCGGCGACCGGCCGTGGATCCGGCCAGGCGCCGGGGCCGTCGGGTAACCCGACCAGTGGAGGAGTCGGGCTGTCCGGACCCGCGCCGAACCCCGGTCCTCCCAACCCGGTCCATCCAAGCGGAGGACACAACCCGTTCGCCTCCCGCGGCATGTGGATCTGGTACATCTCCGCGTCCAACGGGGGCAATCTCGCCTCGATCGTCGCGACCGCCCGCGCCCACGGCATCGGGACGCTGTTCATCAAGAGCGGCGACGGCACCGGCACCTGGTCGCAGTTCAACTCGCAGCTCGTGTCTCGGTTGCATGCAAGCGGCTTGCACGTGTGCGCCTGGCAGTACGTGTACGGGAACCATCCGGTGGGGGAGGCCGGCGTGAGCGCTGCCGCCGTCCGCGCCGGCGCGGACTGCCTGGCGATCGATGCCGAGAGCGAGTACGAGGGCAAGTACGTGCAGGCGCAGCAGTATGTGAGCGCGCTCCGCGGCCGGATCGGCGCCCGGTTCCCGGTGGGGCTGGCGGGGTTCCCGTACGTCGACTACCACCCTGCGTTCCCATATTCGGTGTTCCTCGGACCCGGTGGCGCCCAGTACAACGCACCGCAGATGTACTGGGCCGCGATTGGCACCACGGTCGACGCCGTCTACGCCCACACGTACGCGTATAACGCCCTGTACGGCAGGTCGATCTATCCACTCGGACAGGTCTCCGGTGACCCTCCTCCGGGCCAGATCGTCCGCTTTCGGCAGGTGTCCAGGGTCTACGGAGCCGGCGGGGTGAGCTGGTGGGACTGGCAAGACGCGACGTCGTCCGGGTGGCACGCGCTCGCGACCGCCGCGGGCCCGCTGTTCGTGAACGCAGTGAGCCCCACGATGCCAACGATCCAGCAGGGCGATGCGGGCGACGTCGTCGTGTGGGCGCAGGAGCATCTTCTGGGTGCCCGGGACGCCGTGCCGGTCACGGGCATGTTCGGGCCCGCGACGAAGGCCGCGGTTGACGCCTTCGAGCTCGCCCATGCCATGACGGCTGACGGCGTGATCGGCCCACGGACCTGGCAGGCGCTGCTGCGGTACGCGCCGGCGCCCGTCACCTGGATCAGGGGCGGAGCGCAGGCGGCGCGGTCTGCGGCCGCGCGGACGATGCCCGTGCCCAAGTCGGCGCGGCTGCCCGCCCGCCGCGACGAGATCCCCGGCTCGCTCGGCGCCGGCCGGCCCGGGTCCTGAGGCCTAGAGGAGGCCGTGTTCGCGCGCGTACGCGACCAGATCGGCCCTGCTCGTACGACCCGTCTTCTGCTGCAGGTGCGCCCGGTGAGACTCCACGGTACGGACGCTCAGGTACAGGCGCGACGCGATCTCGCTGTTTGTGTGCCCGAGCGCGATCAGCCGCAGCACCTCGGTCTCCCGGGCGGAGAGGTCATCCGGCGGCCCGCTCGCGCTGGGCGGCTCGGCGGCGAGCCGGGCGCCGAGCTCGGGGTTCAGATACGTCCGCCCCGCGGCCGCGAGGCGCACCGCCTGTACGAGCTCGTCGTCGGCCGCCTCCTTTAGCACGTAACCCATCGCCCCCGCTCGCAGCGCCTCTCGTGCGAACGCTGGGTCGTTCTGCATCGTGAGCACGACTATCTGTGTGTCCGGGGCGCTCGAGCGCAGGCGGGGGATCGCGGGCAGGCTGGACTCGCCGGGCATGTTCAGGTCGAGGATCAGCACCTGCGGGTGATAGGCGGTGACACGACGCTCCGTCGTCGCGACGTCTCCGGCCTCGGCGATCACTCGAAACCCCTCCTCGGCCTCGAGAAGCAGCCGCAGGCCGGCCCGGACGACCTGGTGATCATCCGCGATCACGATCGTGATCGGACCGCCGCCCGCCGAGCTTTCCTCGTCCATGCGCATGAAGATAGGCGGCGCCGCGGCGGTTTGCGCTCAGGGACGGCTACGCCTGGGCCGGTGTGCGACCTGGCCGCAGCGACAGATCCGCCGGTTTGCGCTCAGGCCGGCCGCGCGACGGCTGCCAGCTTGGGGTCGCCGGCGGCGGGCGCCGCCCGCGACGCGGGTACAACGGCCTCGATCTCGGTGCCAGAGCCGGAGCTCGAGATCTCGAGCCGGCCCCCGGCGAGAGCGATCCGCTCGCGCATCCCTGAGAGGCCAAACCCGCGCGAGGGCTCCCGGACGTCGAACCCGTGGCCGTCGTCGTGGATCGACACGCGGACATCGTCTCTGCGGTCGCGCACCTCCACCCTCACGCGCTCGGCCTGAGCGTGCCTGACCGCGTTGGTCAGCGACTCCTGGACGACGCGGTACACGACCGTTTCGATCTCCGGGGCGAGCCGCCTACCGCCGCCCTCCCCAAGAGCGACACCGCTCGTGATCCGAAGTCCGTGAGCGTCGCGGATCCGCTCGAACAGCGCCTCGAGCGCCGGCGCAAGCCCCAGCTGATCGAGCGCAGCCGGCCGCAGCTCGGTGATCAGCGCCCGCAGGTTTGCGATCTCCTGCCGCAGCTGCTCGACCGCGCCATCGAGCGCCGCGTGCAGAGAGGGCACGTCCTGCCGGCGACGGGCCGAGGAGAGCAGCACTCGAAGGCCTCCGAGGGCCTGGAGTGTGTCGTCGTGCAGCTCGCGCGCCCACCTGCTGCGCTCCTGCTCAGCCGCGGCAAGGCTCCGGCGCAGCCGCTCGCGCTCAACCGACTGCGCGGTGGCGACTGCTCCGGCCGCGCTCGCCGCCGCAGCCAGAAGCAGCTGTTCGTCGTCGACTCGGAATTGCGGGCCGCCGACGCGGTCGAATGCTTCGATCACCCCGAGGCGGACTCCGCGCACCATCAGCGGGACGATCACCGCCGAGCGCGGATGCACCCCGTGCCGGGCGAGAAGCAGATCCGGAGAGCTCTCGAGCCCGTCGAGACGCTCGGGCTCGCCGGAAGCGAGCACCCGACCCGCCGCCGAGCGACGCGCTGGCATCCGCACGCCCGTCAGCTCACGCGGCACGTTTCCCGCGGTGGCTGCGACCGTGAGCTCATCCCCCTCCGAGAGCAGGATCAGGACACCCGATGCTTCCACGAGCGAGCGCGAACGGCCCGCGATCAGCTCCAGCACGCGATCCAGCCGGGTCTCTCCGCCGATCACGCGCGCAATCTCGGAAGTGGCTTCGAGCTCGCGGATCGAGCGCTCGAGCTCGATTCTGCGCTCGTCGGTGTCGCGATACAGCCACGCGTTAGACAGTGCGATCCCCGCCCAGTCCGCGAGCATCGACGAAATCTCACGGTCGGCCTCCCCGAGCTCGCCGTCGCATCCATCGGCGAGACGAAGGACGCGCCACGGAGCTCCGCCGATCACGATCGGCACGTCGAGCGAGCTCTCGTCGGCGGGTGCGTCCGGGGCCAGCACCTCGGCGGACCCTGCACCGGTCAGCTCGCGGGCGTGGTCGAGCAGCTCCTCGAGGAGGCGCTCCGGGTCCCGTTGCGCGACGAGCAGACGGCCCGCTTCGCTCACGTGCCGCAGTTGGGCCTCGTCGAGTATGCCCTCGGTCTGCCTCGATCCGATCATTCGAGCTCTACGCTCGGTATCGGCAAATCCGCTGCCGGACCAAAGTTCGGGCTATTGATCGGCCGGCGATCAGCGCGCCCGCGCGGACCAGCTCAATCGCCGCTCAACACGGTTCCGGCCTCGATTCGGGTGGGCTCGTCGGCGGTCAGCTCCACCGACCCCCGTACGACCACAGCTGCGTCGAAGGTGAAGTCGCCGCGCACCAGCAGCCGTTCTGCCTCGCGAAGCGACGGCGGCCCGTGCGGGAACCGCGCCTCGAAGTCGTCGAGCAGCTTGTAAATGCGCGGTTCGAGCTCGACGTACGGCAGCCGGCCACGCCGCTCGGGGATCGGCTCGACCACGACCTCGTCCGTCAGCGTGTAGACGTCGGAGCGCATCACCAGTAGGTCGTCGGTCGTCTTCACCGGGACGAATCTCGCGCGCGGGACGCACAGCAGCCGAGCGCCCGGGAATGTGCCGATCGCCGCGCCCATCGCGCTCTCCAGCTGGAGCACCGGCGGAGTGGCGGGATCACGGGGGTCCACGGTCTTGCGGTTGATGATCAAGGGCAGCTCGAGCACCCCGTCGGAGCGCTCGAGCACTTCCGAGAGCGACCGCAGGTCGAGCCATATGTTGTTTGTGTTGTAGTAGCGCCAGTGCTTGTAGTCGCGGAAGGACTCGGCGTCCTCGGGCGGGGTCTGAGCGACCTCACGCAACACCAGTCGCCCGTCCGAGCGGCGGCGGGCGATGTGTCCGCCCTTGCGGTCCGCCGCGGTGCCTAGCACCACCTCCATCACGAACGGCGCGCCCTCGGCGGCCATGAACCCGGCGATCCGGGGCTCGATGCTGGCTCCAAGGTTGTCGGAGTTCGAGATCATCGCGTAGCGAAACCCTCGCTCGATGAGCATCGCGAGCATCCCCGAGCGCCGGAGCGCCCCGTACACGTCGCCGTGCCCCGGGGGACACCATTCGAGCTCGGGAGCCTCAGGCCAGGAGATTGGCTCGAGCCGCTCGGCGCCCAGCTTGGGGATCATGCTCTGCATGAAGTCCTCCGGCAGGCCGCTGTCGAGCTCCGGATGCTCGGCCAGCGCTCTGAGCGTCGCATCACGCGTGGCCTCGCTGTTCATCAGCACGAGCGGCAGCCGCACGCCATGCCTGCGGCGCAGAGCAAGCGTCTGGCCGATGATGATCTGGAGAAACGAGCGCCCATCCCGGGCCTCGACCAGCGACTTCGGACTCCGCAGCCCCATCGTCGTGGCCAGACCCCCGTTCAGCTTGATCGCAACGACATGCTCGAGCGCGGCCGATGCGTCCAGCTCCGGCAGATCCTCCAAAGTCGGCACATCGCTTACCGGCTCGAGCTCCGAGCTCGGGAGCACCGCCGACTCTCCACTGAGCACGCGCATGTAGGCGCTGTGGAAGGCCTTGATCGCCTCCTCGTCCTGCCCGGCGTCCCGCATCTTGTGCTCGGCTGCCTGAAGTCCGTCGGAGCCCATCGCTAACGGCTCACCCTCCGCATCGACCGGATCACCCGAGCGCTCCGACCGCTTCCTCGACGGCCCCAAGAAGCTCGCCGGACGTGATCAGCTCCTGCGCCCGTGCCAGCTCAGGAGCGACGTAGCGGTCGGGCCCCGGGCCCTCGATCCGCGTGCGCACGGCCTCGAGCGCGGCCCCTGTCCCCGGGCCGGGCCGCAATGGCTTACGCAGGTCGAGCCCCCGAGCCGCGCACACGAGCTCGACTGCAAGGATCCTCGCTAGGTTCGCGACCGCCGCCCTGAGCTTGCGGGCCGCGCCCCACCCCATCGACACGTGGTCCTCCTGCATCGCGCTCGTCGGCAGCGAGTCGAC